>CBJLAJ010000018.1:0-54806 GCA_966421005.1 uncultured Paraburkholderia sp. | reverse complement strand
CTGCCCAGCGGCACGAGCACAATCGAAGCCTTGAAATAATGGCTCTGCGCACACTGTCCACGCGCCAACACATTCGGATGCAGATCGAGCGGACAACCGCGCGCGAGCACGTCGCGCACATGCGTTCCACTCGCCTCCAACACCGTATACCCGCTCCCGATATCGACAGCAGCCGCAAAAAGCCCCGAGAAAGCCGCCCCGAGCTTCGCTTCGAGCTGCGCCACCCGCGGCTCGATCGAGCGAACGAGCCACTCGTCCGGGCCGAGCCAAAGGATGTCGTACTCGCTCGCCTGCGCAACCGTATTCGGCTTCACAGGCACGCTCGCACCCAGCACGCTTTGCATCGCACTCATGAACGCCGCATCGCGTACATCGCCGCGCACGTTCACGAGTTCGAGAAACGGCCGCTCGCGCAACCGAAACACGTTCGATTGCTTGGCCTGATGTGCCGCCAGAAGATCCTGCACACCGACGAGCGGTGATTCGAGCCGCCCTTGACCGCCGAGCGTCGCCGCATTGTTTTTCGTCTCATTCCACATGCTGACGCACTCCTTCGGTGTCATAAAACACGGGGCTCGAAATCGTCGCATCGACGGTGCGCCCGTTCAGGTCGATCGAAACTTTCTGCCCCATCTTGCCAAGGCCGCCCTTCACGACAGCCAGCGCGATCGAGCGCTTCAGAATCGGGCTGTAATAGCTCGACGTCACATGCCCCAGCATCGGCACCGGCTCCGTTGCAACCGTATTCGCGGGCGGCGTCCTGGTTCCCTTCGCCAGTATCTGCCCCCCTTCCGGCAAGACACAGGCGGGATCGTCGGTCAGCAGACCCACGAATTGCTTGCGTCCTTCCTTCGCCGTGTCGGACCGGGTCAGCGACCGCTTGCCCAGACAGTCCTTCGTCTTCGCGACGAGACCGCCCATGCCGAGATCGAACGGCGTGATCGAACCGTCGGTATCCTGCCCGACGATGATGTACCCCTTCTCAGCGCGCAGCACGTGCATCGTTTCCGTGCCATACGGCGTGATATCGAACTCGGCGCCCGCCTCCATCAGCGCTTCCCAAACCGCACGCCCTGCGTTGGCCGGCACGTTGACCTCGTAGGCAAGCTCGCCCGAGAAACTGATTCGCATGATGCGCGCCTTGACGTCCGCCACCGTGCCATCGCGATAGCTCATGAACGGGAACGCCTCATTCGCGAAGTCCACATCCCGGCAGACCTTTTGCAACACCTTGCGGCTCTTCGGCCCAACGACGGCAAACGTGGCCCAATGGTCCGTCACGGAGGACAGCCGGACCTTCATGTCGGGCCATTCAGTCTGCATCCATCGCTCGAGCCAGGTCAGCACGCGGGCGGCACCGCCCGTCGTCGTCGTCATCATGTAGTGCTGATCGCCCAGACGAACGGTCACGCCATCGTCGAACACCATGCCGTTTTCATCGAGCATGAGGCCATAACGACACTTGCCGACTTCGAGCTTCGACCACGGATTCGTATAGACCCAGTTGAGCAGCTTCGCCGCATCGGGGCCCTGAATGTCGATCTTCCCGAGCGTGGACGCATCGAGAATGCCGACGCTTGTCCGCACCGCGAGACATTCGCGCGCAACGGCCGCATGCAGGTCTTCACCGGCCTTCGGGTAGTACCACGGCCGCTTCCAATTGCCGACATCCTCGAACGCCGCGCCGTTCTCCACGTGCCATTCGTGAATGCAGGTCTTGCGGATCGGATCGATGAAGTCTCCAATTTCGCGCCCGGCAATCGCACCGAATGTCACCGGTGTGTAGTTGGGGCGGAACGTCGTCGTGCCGGTCTCCGGAATCGTCTTGCCAAGCGCGCTCGCGAGAATCGCCATACCGTTGATGTTGCCGAGCTTGCCTTGATCGGTGCCAAAGCCCATCGCCGTATAGCGCTTCACATGCTCGACCGATTCGAAACCTTCGCGCGCGGCCAGCAGAATATCGGCCGCCGAGACGTCGTTCTGGAAATCGACGAACTGCTTGGGCCCGCGTGCGGCACGCTCGCGGGAACCGACGAGCCAAAGCGGCAGCAACGGCGACTCCTTGATATCGGCTACCTGCGGCGCAGGCGGACGCACGGCCTTGAAGCCCAGCGATTGCACGGCTTCCAGACCGGCATCGAGCGCCAGCCGCAAGCCGCGCGCAAGACTGAATTCGCCCGATGCGGCACCGACGCTGACTTCATTTTGGACAGCCTTGCCCGGCACGAAGCACGCCTTCTCGTCGTTCCAATGCGCCTTGCCACCCGACTGCGCGAAAAGATGCAGCACGGGGCTCCAGCCACCCGACATCGCAACGAGATCGCAAGCGATCGTCTCTTGCCGCGTGCCCACCACGCCCTTGTCGAACGAAGCCACTTCGACCGACGACACGCGACGCTTGCCGCGCGCCACGTTGACGACAGCACCATTCTTGACCGCGATGCCGTGGCGCCGCGCGGCGGCAGGCAGTGCGCCCTCGCTCGACGGACGCGGATCGACGACGGTGACCTTCGCGCCGCTCGCCTTCAAGTCGAGCGCGCACTGATACCCGTCATCGTTATTCGTGAAGACGACGGCCTCGCGCCCCGGCAGGACGCCGTAACGATGCACGTACGTCGAAACAGCCGATGCGAGCATGATGCCAGGCAGATCGTTGTTGCCGAACACGAGCGGACGCTCGTGCGCCCCCGTCGCGAGGATCACGCGCTTGGCGCGAACCTTCCAGACGAGTTCGCGCGTGCCCTTGCGCAGCGAAACCGGCAGATGATCGGTCAGACGCTGAACGATCGTCACCAGGTTGTGATCCTGATAGCCGAAGGCGGTGCTGCGCGTGAGGATTTTCACGTCGGGCATCTGCGCGAGCGCGGCTTCGATTTTCTCGGCCCACTGCAGCCCCGGCTTGCCATCGATCTGCGCGCGGCAAGACAGCAAGCTGCCGCCAAGTTCGCGCTGATCGTCGACGAGTATGACGCGCGCGCCCGCAAGCCCTGCCGCATGCGCCGCGGCCAGCCCCGAGGGCCCGCCGCCGACCACGAGCACATCGCAATGCGCGTAGCACTTGTCGTAGCGGTCCGCGTCGAGCGTATCGGGCGCCTTGCCCAGACCCGCCGCATCGCGAATCTTTTCTTCGTACTTCGGCCACCACGTGCGCGGCCACATGAACGTCTTGTAGTAGAAGCCCGCGGGGATGAAGCGCGCGATCTTCTGGTTGATCGCCATGCGGTCGTCCTCGATCGACGGCTCCGCGTTGACACTGCGCGCAACGAGCCCTTGGTAGAGTTCGATTTCGGTTGCCCGGGCGTTCGGAACGGTATAGGCGCCCCGTTCGAGCTGCACGATCGCATTCGGCTCTTCGACACCGGCCGTCACCACGCCGCGCGGCCGGTGGTACTTCCAGCTGCGCGCAACGAAATGCACGCCATTGGCGAGCAGTGCCGATGCGAGCGTATCGCCCTGATAGCCCTGATACGTACGCCCGTTGAACGTGAACGTCAACGGAATGGCGCGATTGATCCGGCCACCCGCGCCGAGTCGGTCTTTCTGGCTGCTCATGATTGCGTGCCCTGTTGTTTGCCGTTGTGCTCAGCCCGCTCGGGATTGGACCCGTCGAACGTTTCATATCCTTGAATCGCGTACGTCACCGTGTCGCGCGTTGCCTTGAACCACCGCCGGCAGCCTTGCGCATGGAGCCATTGCTCGCGATGCACGCCGCGCGTGTTGTGCCGCATGAAGAGGTAATCGCCCCATTCGCGGTCGGACAATTTTTCGGGCTCGAGCGGACGCACGATGTCGGCCTCTCCACCGCAAGAGAATTCGGATTCGGCACGCGGGCCGCACCAGGGGCATTCGATCATCAACATGATTGGTCTCTCTCCAGTGCCTTCAGTGGGCCACGGCGGCAGCGCCGTGTTCGTCGATCAGATGGCCGGTATAGAACCGGTCGAGCGAAAACGGGGCGTTGATCGGATGCGGCGCATCGTTGGCGATCGTGTGCGCAAATACCCATCCCGAGCCCGGCGTTGCCTTGAAACCGCCCGTTCCCCATCCGCAATTGAAATAAAGACCCTTCACGTCGGTCTTGCTGATGATCGGGCAGGCATCGGGCGAGACATCGACGATACCGCCCCACTGCCGGTTCATCCGCACACGAGAAAACACGGGGAACATTTCGACGATGGCCTGAAGCGTGCCTTCGATCACATGGAAGCTGCCGCGTTGACCGAAGCCGCCGTATTGATCGATACCAGCGCCGATCACGAGATCGCCCTTGTCCGACTGGCTGATGTAGGCATGCACGGCGTTCGACATCACCACGGTATTGACGACAGGCTTGATCGGCTCCGAAACGAGCGCCTGCAACGGATGGCTTTCGATCGGCAAGCGGATGCCGGCCATATCGGCGAGCGTCGTCGTATTGCCGGCGGCAACCACCGCCACCTTTTTCGCTTTGATGAAACCCTTCACCGTTTCCACGCCGACCACGGCACCGCCTTCGCGGCGAATGCCCGTCACCTGGCAGTTCTGGATGATGTCGACACCATGCGCGTCCGCCCCACGCGCGAAGCCCCAGGCCACCGCATCGTGACGCGCGACGCCGCCGCGCCGCTGGAACGACGCGCCGAGCACCGGGTAGCGGGCGTTCAGATTGATCGTCGGCTCGATCTCTTTGATCTGCTCGGGCGTCAGGTACTCGGCGTCCACGCCGTTGAGCCGGTTCGCGTTGACACGCCGTTGCGTATCCCGTACGTCCTGAAGCGTATGCGCGAGGTTCATCACGCCGCGCTGGCTGAACATGACGTTGTAGTTGAGGTCTTGCGAGAGCCCTTCCCAGAGCTTCATCGCTTTCTCGTAGAGCGCGGCCGATTCGTCCCAGAGGTAGTTGGAACGAATGATCGTGGTGTTGCGCGCCGTGTTGCCGCCGCCGAGCCATCCCTTCTCGAGCACGGCGACGTTACGCACGCCATGCTCCTTGGCCAGGTAATACGCGGTGGCCAGGCCATGACCGCCGCCGCCGACGATTACCACGTCGTATTCGCGCTTGGGCTCGGGACTGCGCCATTGGCGCTCCCAGTTCTCGTGATACGACAACCCGTTGCGCACCAGACTGAATATGGAAAAGCGGCTCATAGCGGTGGTGTCCTTGCGGTCTTCCGTGATTGCTTGGATTTGCTTAGCATTCGATGACGTTGACGGCAAGCCCGCCGCGCGACGTCTCCTTGTATTTCGTCTTCATATCCGCACCGGTCTCGCGCATCGTCTTGATGACCGAGTCGAGCGACACGTAATGATCCCCGTCGCCCTTGAGCGCCATGCGCGACGCGTTCAGCGCCTTGATGGCCCCCATGGCGTTGCGCTCGATGCAGGGAATCTGCACGAGACCGCCAACCGGATCGCAGGTCATGCCGAGGTTGTGCTCCATGCCGATTTCAGCGGCATTCTCGACCTGACGCGGCGTGCCGCCCATGACGGCCGCCAGCGCGGCAGCCGCCATCGAGCAGGCCACGCCCACCTCGCCTTGGCAACCGACTTCCGCGCCAGAGATCGACGCCGTTTCCTTATAGATGATGCCGATGGCCGCGGCCGTCAGCAGGAAATCGACGATACCGTTCTCGTTCGCGCCGGGCACGAACTTGACGTAGTAGTGCAGCACCGCCGGAATCACGCCGGCCGCGCCGTTGGTCGGCGCGGTGACGACGCGCCCGCCCGCCGCGTTCTCCTCGTTCACGGCCATCGCATAGAGATTGACCCAGTCGAGCATCGAAAGCGGGTCGCGCAGGCATTCTTCCGAGCGCGCCCGCAAGTGCTTCGACAGCTCCGCCGCGCGACGCTTGACGCGCATCGGGCCCGGCAGATCGCCCTCCGTGCGGCAGCCGCGCTCGACGCACGCGGCCATCGTTTTCCAGATCGCGAGCAGCCCTTCGCGCACCTGAGCCGGATCGCGCGAAGCGCATTCGTTTTGCATTGCGACTTGCGCAATCGAGAGGCCGCTTTCACTGCATACGCGCAGTAAATCGGCCCCCGTGCGGAACGGATAGGGCACCTGCGCGCCACTGCTGACACCGTTCACACGATCGCCGTCGCGATTGACCACGAAGCCACCGCCAACCGAGTAATACTCTTTTTCGACGAGCAGTTGACCGAGCTCGTCGAATGCCTGAAACCGCATGCCGTTGGAATGGACGACGTTCGTACCGGTCATGAGGCGGCGATAGAACGCGATGTCTTCCTTTTCGTCGAAGCGGATCCGAGCCTGTCCGAGCAGTTGCAGCGATTTTTCGCTCCGGATCTGGGCGAGCCGGGGCTCGATCAGATCGGGGTCGATCGCATCGGGCAAATGACCCTCGAGCCCGAGCAACACGGCCTTGTCCGTGCCGTGACCCTTGCCCGTTGCGCCGAGCGAGCCGTATAGCTCGACCTTGACGCGGCGCACGTAACCCAGCAGATTCGCATCCTCGACGTGCGAGACGAACCGGCAGGCCGCGATCATCGGCCCGACCGTATGGGAGCTCGAAGGCCCGACACCGATCTTGAAGAGATCGAAAACACTGACGTTCATGGGGACAGCCTCGATAGACGCCTTGACGTCTCGTAAAATGGTGCGGCGCCGCATCCATGCCTGGAATGCCATTGCGGCGTACGATTACCGATGGACGCCAGTACACCAAAGCGTAGAATTCGCCGATAGAACAAAAGCGGCATCGCTGTGGGATGCCGTCGCCAAAGCTGGCCGCGCAGCACCCTGCCGAGCGCGGAAGTGATAATTTGCGGCGGAAAATCACAAATCGGGCTCCCGCCGCCCCACTCGGCGATGCTCTTTTCGGCGGCTCTCCCGCTGCATCGTCTTTTTGCACTGCCAAGCATGAACGCTGTCGATCCATCACCGCCGCCACCGCCTATTCCCGCCGCCATTCCGAAGGAACGCATCCGTTTCGGCATCGTCTTGCTGCCGAACTTCACGTTGACGGCGTTTTCCGGCTTCGTCGACATGCTGCGCCTGTCCGCGGACGACAGCGATTTCAGCAAACCGGTGCGCTGCGCCTGGAGCGTCGTCGGCAAAACGCTTGCCCCGGTGCGCGCGAGTTGCGGCATCCAGATAACGCCCTGGGAAACCTATGAGGAGTCCGAACCGTTCGATTACGTCGTCGTCGTGGGCGGGCTGCTGCATTCGGGACCGCACGCCGACGACGAGACGCTCGAGTTCATTCGTCGCGCCGGGAACCGCGGGGCGACGGTGGTCGGCATCTGCACGGGCGTGTTCGCGCTGATGCGCGCCGGCGTGCTGGACGGTTACCGCACCTGCGTGAGCTGGTTTCACTACTGGGATTTCATCGAGCGTTTTCCGTCCGCCGATACGAACCTGCTCGTGGCCGACAGGCTCTTCGTCATCGATCGCCGGCGCGTCACGTGTTCGGGCGGTCGCGCGTCGATCGACGTCGCCGCCGCCATCCTCCTTCGCCACCTCGATCATGCGACCGTGCAAAAGGCATTACGGATTCTGCTGGTTGGCGAAATGCAGAAGGGCAACGCGCCACAACCCCATCCGCCTGGGCTCGCACCCGCGACGCACCCCAAGGTCAAGCGGGCTATCTTGCTGATGGAGCAGCACGTCGGGCGCGCACTGCCGCTCGAAGAGCTTGCGTGCAAGCTCGATCTGTCGCCGCGCCAGCTCGAGCGGCTTTTCAAAGCGGAAACGGGGAAAAGCCCTCAGACGTTCGCCAAGCATGTGCGGCTGCGTACCGCCGCATGGCTACTGACGAGCTCGGACAGAACGGTGGCCGATATCGCATCGAGCTGCGGCTTTTCCGACGCATCGCATCTGGGGCGCGAATTCCGCAAGCAATTCGGCATGCCGCCCGTGACCTATCGCGACCAGCAGGCCGGGCTCGGCAAGACCGAAGCGGACATCGCCATGGATGTCGAAGCCGGTGCAGGCATGGAAGACGAGTGAAACGAAACGGGGCCGCACACAACGCAGGCCCCGTTTGTTTTGCAGCGACGCTTTAGCCGTGCCGTGCAGCAGCCCGGCTTAGCGCTCGGCGCTCAATGCTCAATGCGACGCGATATAGGACTTCACCGCGGCGAGTCCATCCTTCCCATCGAACGTCGTCACGCCCGTGAGCCATTGATCGAGCACCTTCGGGTTCTGCTTCAACCAGGCCGCCGCGGCTTTCGTCGGCTCTTCCTTGTTCATGATCGGCACCATCACGTGGTTCTCCACATCCGTCGTGAACTTGAGGTTCGACACGAGCTTCGCCGCGTTGGGGCAACGCGCCGCGTAATCAGGCGGCGTGGCCGTGAAGACCTTCGCTTCTCCGTAGTTCGGCCCGAAGACATCATCGCCGCCGCTCAGATAATCGATCTTCATCTGCACGTTCATCGGGTGCGGCTCCCAGCCCAGGAAAACGATCCACTGCTTGTTGCGGACCGCCTTGTTCACCTCGACGAGCATGCCGGCCTCGCTCGATTCGACGAGTTTGAATTTGCCGAGGCCGTATTGATTGCCCTTGATCATCTTGTCGATGAGCGCATTGCCATCGTTGCCCGGCTCGATGCCATAGATCTTCCCGCCGAGCTTGTCCGCGTATTTCTGGATATCGGCAAACGTCTTGAGGCCACCGTTATAGACGTAGTCGGGCACCGCAAGTGTGTATTTCGCGCCGGTCAAGTTGGGCGCCGTTAGTACCTTGACCTGTCCCGCCTTCACGAAAGGCGCGACGATCGGATCCATCGTGGGCGACCAATAGCCCAAAAACACGTCGATCTGCTTGCCTTTGATGCCGGCAAACGTGATCGGCACCGATGCGATGGTCTTTACGGGGTGATAGCCGAGCCCTTCGAAAACGGTCGAGGCCAGGCCCGTCGTTGCGGCGATATCGGTCCAACCGACGTCGGCAAAACGCACGTTGCGACACGCCGCCGGGTCCGTCGCATAAGCGGACGTCGACAGCGCCGCCGCTGCGACCATTGCACAACCGGCTTTCATCCACACCTGCTTCATCGCGATCCTCCTCAATTCCCTGCGTTGATTTTTGCTGCTTGCGGGATCGATGCTTTGCCGTTGCGGCAAAGCATCGTACGGACTGCTAATCGATTCTGAAAAGAGCGACCTCGCTCAATGTTCCCGCCTGCGTTCGCGGCTAGGCGCATATCCGAATTGCGAACGGTAAGCCTTGCTGAAGTGGCACGGTGACTGGAAACCGCATATCGCCGTGACATGCGCAATTGACGCGTCGGTCGTACGCAGCAGCTCGCGCGCGCGACGAAGGCGTAGCGACAAGTAATAGTGAGTTGGCGAAACGTCGAGATAGAGTTTGAACATGCGCTGCAGATGGCGTTGCGAGAGCCTGACGAGCCGAGCCAGCTCATCGAGCGACAGCGGCTCTTCAATATTGGCTTCCATCAACCGCACGACTTCGACCAGTTCCGCCCGAGAAAAACCGATGCGGGCATCGACCGGAATCGGCTGATGATCCGAAGCGCTGCGAATGCGCTCCAGAATGAACTGCGCGGACACCTGCGCGGCGAGGTTCTGCCCGTGCCGCCGGCCCACGAGATGCAGCATCAGGTCGAGCGGCGCCGTGCCGCCAGTACAGGTCAGGCGGTCGCGATCGATGACAAAAAGCTCATCGGTGAACCTCACGCGCGGAAACTCGCGATGCAAGGCGGACATGTCCTCCCAGTGCACGGTGCACCGGTAATCGTCGAGCAACCCTGCGCTCATCAACGCGTAAGCACCGGTGCAGAGTGCGCCGAGCGGCACATCGCGCGAGGCCAGATAGGCGAGCAAGCTGCGCACGCGCAGATCCACGCCCTCGCGAATCTGCGTGCCACCGCACACGATCAGCACATCGGGCACGCCCGCCGTTTCGAGCGTGCACGTCGGCGTAACTGTGACCCCGTTGCTGGCCGGCACGGCAACGCCGTCTGGCGAGATCACCGACCACCGGTAGTGATCGGCGCGGCCGACGTAGTTCGTCATCCTGAGCACCTCGACGGCGCTCGTGAACGCAATCATCGAGAAGTTCGGCAAAGTGAGGAAGCCGAAATGTTCGGTCTTCGTCTTCGCCGCTTCATCTGCTGCTGCAAGGACGGCCGACGCCATACGCGCCTCGCCGTCAGCCTTGGGCGGCCGGCTGCTGCGCCGACCGCACACGCATCACGCTGCGCAGGCCCTTGAAGCGCGGCGCCTGTGCTGCTCCGGGTACACGGCCGAAGCTCTCCGTGATCCGGTCGAGTACGATCGCGAGCAGCACGACCGATAAGCCGCTTTCGAAACCCAGGCCGATATCGAGCCGCTGAATGCTTGCCAGCACATCGTTGCCGAGGCCGCCCGCGCCGACCATCGAAGCGATGATCACCATCGAGAGGGCCATCATGATCGTCTGATTGACGCCTTGCATGATCGACGGCAACGCGTTGGGAAACTGCACCTTATAGAGCAATTGCCATGGCGTGCAACCGAACGCCTGCCCCGCTTCGACGATCTCGCGATTGACGTGCCGGATACCGAGGCTCGTCAGGCGCACAGCGGGCGGCATGGCGAATATGACGGTGGAAAGAATGCCAGGCACGCGCCCGAGGCCGAACAGCATGGCTGCCGGAATCAAGTAGACGAACGCCGGCATGGTCTGCATCAGATCGAGGATTGGCCGCACGATGAGCGCCACATGCTTGCTCTTGGCGGTCCAGATGCCGAGCGGAATCCCGACGACGAGGCTGATGATCGTCGAAGAAAGCGTCAGCCCCAGCGTCACCACCGTCTGGTCCCAGAAACCCGTGGCGTAGATGAGCAACAGCGACAACGTAGTGAACAGCGCAAACCGCCAACCCACTCGCCACAGGCCGACGCCGATGAAAAACGCCATCAGCGCCCACATCGGCACCGCCTGCAACCCATGCTCGACGAGCGCCGCGAGCGATTCGATCGCACGACCGATCGCGTCGAACGTGCTGCTGTCGTGATCGAGCAGATAGTGGACCGAGTGGTCCACCCAGCTTCCGAGCGGAATGAGTTCAGACATGGGAACCTCGCATACGCGTGAGAGCTTGAAGAACGACGGCACGATCGACAGAGCCGCAATAGCAGCCGTTGTCGTCCACGACGGGCAGCGCACGCGCTTGCGCTACGACGCGCGACACGACCTGTTCGAGCGTCGCCGCGCGCGGAATGCATTCGACTTGCCCGACATCGGAAGCGCCAGTGCCGAGCGCGTCGCGCGTGACGAAGCCGCGAATCTTGCGCTCGCCGTCGAGCACGAACGCGTAGTCGGCGCTGCCGTTCAGAGAGGCCGCCACCGCGGCCGCATCGAGCTGCCGCACGAGCGGCACCGCGTCGGTCTGCATGAGATCGCCGGCCGTCAGGTAACGGCTCGTATCGACGCCTTCGAAGAACGCCCGCACGTAGTCGTCCGCGGGATTGCTGATGATTTCCTGGGGCGTACCGAGCTGCACGAGGCGGCCGCCTTCCATGATCGCGATTCGATTGCCGATCCTGAGTGCTTCCTCGAGATCGTGCGATACGAACAAGATCGTGCGCCGCTGCTCCTTTTGCAGCTGCAGCAAGACGTTCTGCATCTCTTTGCGCTTGAGCGGATCGAGCGCCGAAAACGCCTCGTCCATGATCATCAGCGACGGGTTGACGGCCAGCGCGCGGGCAAGCCCGACCCGCTGCTGCATCCCGCCCGAGAGCTCCGAGGGCAGCTTGTGCGCAAATGGGGCGAGGCCCACTTGTTCGAGCACCGCCATGGCACGCGCCTCGCGTGCCTTGCGCTTGTCGCCGGCGACTTCGAGGCCGAAGGCGGCGTTGGCGAGCACGGTGCGCTGCGGCATCAGCGCAAACGACTGGAACACCATGCTCATGTCCCGCCGGCGCAACGCCGTCAGCTCCGAGCGCCGCACGGCCGCAATGTCGCGCCCATCGACGAGGATCTTGCCCGCGGTCGGTTCGACGAGCCGATTGATCAGGCGAATCAGTGTGGATTTCCCGGAACCCGAGAGCCCCATCAGGACGAATATCTCGCCCTCGGGAACCTCGAACGACACGTTGTGCACGCCGACGACCTGCCCTGTGCGCGCAAAGATCTCGTCTTTCGTCGCGCCTTGAGCCAGCATGTCGATCGCTTGCTTAGGGTTGCTGCCGAATACCTTGCAGAGCCCTTCGACGACCACCTTCGGTGAACTCATTTTCTCCGTCTCCTTGCGGCAGGCGCGTGCCTGCACAGTCTGCATACATAGTTGCCAGAAAAATCCCCGGCTAGCCGACGAATTCCGACGCACGCTTGCGAAAATGCGACACAGGGCGGAAAGAGGCAAGTGGCAGGCGCATCCGCGAGCGGTCCGCGGTCGTTTCATGCCAAAATGGCCCCGTTTTTTGGCAAGTCAGCCCTTCCGAAAGCCTTTACACGAGAAGCCATGTCAGACAAGCCGCCCCATCGTGCCGCGGCAGAGCGTGCGACGGATCACTGGAGCCACATCGAACCCGTGGGGCCCATGGGACGTTGGGCGCGCCTTGCCGCCCTGCTGTCGATCTCGGTGCTGGCAGCCGCCTGCGCGACGCTGGCGGCGACGGACCCAAACGCGCTATGGCAGATCGTTCATTTCGATTGCACGGCCGCCGCGCGGTCGAGCGGCCGCACCGGCCTGTGCGCCGCGGTCGATCTCGATCGCCATTTCGCCATCCTCAAGGACCGCAGCGGTGTGGCGCAACACCTGCTGATACCGATTGAACGCGTTTCCGGCATAGAGAGTCCCACGCTGCTGGCAAAAGACGCCCCCAACTACTGGGCTGACGCATGGCAGGCGCGCAGCTACGTTCAGGCTTCGCTCGTCAAGGCCCGGCGGCATGAGCTCGCCGACGATCAGCTCGGACTCGAAATCAATTCCGAGTCTCGTCGTTCGCAAAACCAGCTGCATATCCATATCGACTGTATGCGCGCCGCTTCGAGCGCGGCGCTCTCTAAACATCGATACGACGCACCGGGACGCTGGACATGGGATACGGTCGATGGCGTGCGTTATCGGATCATGCGCATCGAAGGGCCCTCGCTGAGCCCGAATCCGTTCGACATCGTTGCACGCGACAGGCCCAGCTCGATGGCGATGCAGACTATCCTCGTCACCGGCGCCGGACCTTCGGCGCACCGAGACGGCTGGCTGATCGTGAACAGCGCCGCCGACGTCGATGGCGGCACCGGCTCCGCCGAAGTCCTGCTCGATCATCGCTGCGAGGCGGCAGGCCCTGCATGAAGCAACGGCCACTGCCTTCGTCACTTGCGCAAAAGTCGCTCGTCAAGGTCGCAATGAGACCATTCCGTGTCGCCTTTGTACACATCGCCTGAAATATGGACTTGTAAGTTGCGGTAATCGTCGCCCCCAGTCATGTTTTGCGTGACGCGCGACGAGTGCTGCCGCATCTTTCCAACCTCCAGAGATCTAAGCGATGAAAAAACGACTGAATGCAGCGGCGTTCACGGGCGCCGCGCTCGCGATCGCAAGCGTACCGTCCGCAAGTTATGCGCAAAGCAGCGTCACGCTCTACGGCATCATCGATGCCGGCATCACCTGGGTCAACAATACGGGCGGCTCCCACGTCGTCAAATTCGACGACGGCGTCTCATACGGCAATCGCTGGGGCATCAAAGGCGAGGAAGATCTCGGTGGCGGCATGTCGGCCGTTTTCGTGCTCGAAAGCGGCTTTCATGTCGGCAACGGCCAATTGGGATTCGGCGGTGCGGAGTTCGGCCGCCAGGCCTATGTCGGACTGAAGAACAGCTGGGGCACGGTCTCGTTCGGCAATCAGCTCGACATGACAGGCGAAATGGTTGCGCTCTACAACGTCTCCGCGTGGGCCAGCGGCTATGCCATTCACCAGGGCGACTTCGATCGCTTCAATATCGATCGCCTGCCCAATTCGGTCAAATTCATCTCGAATGAATTCAGCGGCTTCAAGTTCGGCGGCATGTATTCGTTCGGCAACGTGGCCGGCAACTTCCATCAGGACAGCGCGTGGAGTGTCGGCGCGCACTATGCGAACGGTCCCTTCACGATCGGCACGGCCTATACGCAGCTCAACAATCCGCACGGCATCTACGCGTTCGATCCTTACGCGATGATCGGCACGCGCACCTTCCTGGGACAGCCGACCGTCACCGTCGATCCCGCCACCGGCGCGATCACGGATCTCTATTCGAGCACCTCGTTCCCGGTGGAAAAACAAGGCACGTTCGGCATCGGCGCGAGCTATCTGATCGGCAACGTCACGCTGATGGGCAACTACAGCTACACGCAGATCAAGGGCGTCGGTACGACGTCCCACATGCATGTGGGCGAAGGTGGCGCGAGCTGGCAGGTCACCCCCGCATTCAGCGCCGTGGGCGGTTACCAATATACGTCGTTCGAAGGTCACCACTGGAATCAGGTGTCGGCTGGCTTGCACTATCTGCTGTCGAAGCGAACCGACGTCTATATCTCGGGCGACTGGCTCAAGGCCTCGAGCGGCGTGAATTCCGTCATCGGCTACAGCTTCACGCCCTCCACGACAACGACCCAGGCCGACGTGCGCATCGGCATGCGCCACTCTTTCTGACTTGCGCAGGCGGGAGGGGAAGACCACCCCTCCCATCCGATCCATCCGTCCCGCTTAATTATTCGACCGGGCTGCCGACATCCAGTAGAGGCGGCCAAGTGTGATCCTGATCCGATCGATCGGATGCGAGGACACGGCGTCGTGCACACATCAAAAGGGGACAAGGTGAAGTTCACACATTCGATCGCGTTCAAGGTCAGCGTTGCCTCGGGCCTCGCTTTGGCGGTCACGGTGGCGCTATTGACAACGGTGGGGGCGCTGAACGTGCGGCATCAGGCCGTCGATGCTTTCGAGCAATCGAGCAGTGCCAGAATCAAGCAAGCCGACGAATCGTTGGACGGGCTTTTCCGCGAAGTCGAGCAAAATCTGACGTACCTCGTGAATACGGTCCAATTGCAGTCCGCCGATAACACGATCGTCGATTACATGACGCATAGCGATACGATGACGCCCGAGTCCAACGGGCCCGTCGAGCGATCGATCTATGCGTTGCTCAAGGCATTCGGCGACAGCCATCCCAATATGCGCTACCTCGATATCGGGACGAAATGGGGCGGCTATGTACAGTGGCCGATCGAAAGCTTCAACGGCGCACATTACGACCCACGTGTAAGACCCTGGTATCAGCTTGCGATGACGGCACCCGATCGCGTCGTGAGACCTGCTCCCTATCTGAATGCGGCGGCTTCAGGCGGTGCGATCATCTCGTTCGCCCGCGTCGTAAAAAATCCGCAAGGGGAAGTTATCGGCGCACTGGAAGGCGACATCACGCTCGACGGCTTCGCCAAACTCACGAACGGCATCCGGTTCGGCGAGACGGGCTACCTCATCGTCGAGGACAACAACGGAAAAATCCTTGTCGATCCTCGCGACAAATCGCACGAGTTCAAGGATATGAAAGAGCTCGGCGACGGTTATCGGCAACTCGCCACCGCGCCCGACGGTCTCGCGACAGTCGATATGAACGGTACCGGATACCGCGCCTATGTCTACACCTCGCCGAGAAACGGCTGGAAGTACTTCGCGCTCGTTCCGAACGCCGAAATGATGGCCGCCGCCAACCGCCTGACCGCCATGCTGATCGGCATCGGCCTCCTGGTGCTTGCGGCAGCACTCGCCGTAACAGTTGCGCTGGGACGCAGGATGACCTCCCCCTTGCGCACGCTGGCAGGCTCCATGTACGAGATCGCCTCCGGTGACGGCGACATGACACGTCGCCTGCCACTCGTCAGCAAGGACGAGGTGGGACATCTCGCCACCCAGTTCAATGCTTTCGTCGAGAAACTGCATGGCGTCCTCGTCAAGGTGATGGCAAGCAGCCGCCACTTCGAGATGGCCGCGAATGAAGTGTCCGCCGGCAACGGCGATCTTTCGGCACGTACCGAGCAACAGGCCGCCTCGATTCAACAGACCGCCGCCACGATGGAAGAGCTCGCGAACACGGTGCGCGGTACGGCGGAACAGGCGAAAAACGTCAATGAAGTCGCAACCAATGCGGTCGAGACCGCCCGCCGCGGCAACGAGGCGGTATCGACAGCCGCGCGGACGATGGACGTCGCCGTCGAACAATCGGGGCGTATCGTCGGCATCGTCGCGATGATCGAAAGCATCGCGTTCCAGACCAACATTCTGGCGTTGAACGCGGCGGTCGAATCCGCGCGCGCCGGCGAAAGCGGCCGCGGGTTTGCCGTCGTCGCGTCGGAAGTGCGCAATCTCGCGCAACGATCGACGGGTGCGGCGAAGGAAATCAAGGACCTGCTCGAATCGTCGGTGGACAACGTGAGAACGGGTGCGGAGCAAGTCAACCTCGCTGGCCGGACGATCTCCGAGCTGACCGACGCCATCGCCAACGTTGCGACGATCACGACCGAAATCTCGGCATCCGCCCGCGAACAGAGCCGTTCGATCGACGAGGTGAATCAGGCGGTGTCGCTCATGGATCAATCGACGCAACAGAACGCCGCGCTCGTCGAGGAGATCGCAGCCGCATCGCAATCGTTGAGCGAACAAGGCCGTGAGCTGCACACCACGGTCGGTTTCTTCAAGCTCGATTGAATGGACGTCAAGGTGACGCCTGCGGAGGCAGGCGTTGACGTTCCACAAGCACATCGAACGACCGACGATCGTGCGATGGGTCCGGTCTCATTGCATCAGTAAATCACCCTGCTCGCGGGGGCTGCCGCTGTAGGCGCGGCGATCCTGACGGGGACTTGTGCCGAACCGCTCGCGGTACCGGCGGGAAAAGTGCGACGGCGATTCGAAGCCGCACGCCACGCAGACCGACGTGATGCTCATGTCGGTCTGCTGCAGCAATTCGCGCGCACGATCGAGGCGCATTTGCAGATAGAAATGTGTCGGCGTGTCGCGCAGCGCAGCGCCGAAAAGCCGTTCAAGCTGCCGGCGCGTCACGCCCACTTCGGCCGCCAGCTCGGCCGGCGTCAGCGGCTCTTCCATGTTCTGCTCCATCGCGCCGATCGCCTGGATCAGTTTGGGATTGTGAACGCCGTACCTCACGGCGATCTCCATGCGCTGATGATCGGAGCGCCGGCGAATGCGCGAGACGACGAACTGCTCGGACACCGCGGATGCCAATGCGGCTCCATGCCGACGTGCGATCAAATCGAGCATCATGTCGATCGACGCCGTTCCGCCCGCGCAGGTGATCCGCCGCGCCTCGACCGCGAAAAGTTCATCGCCAGCAAGCAATGACGGATAGCGCTCGCGGAAAGCGCCTAGTGCTTCCCAATGCAGGGTCAAGCGGTCCGATTTTCCGAAAAGACCGGCTTCCGCAATCACGAAGCTGCCCGTGTCGATGCCACCCAATGTCACGCCTTCGCGATCGAGCCGTTTGAGCCATTCGCCCAGTGCTCGCGTATAGCGGGCAAGCGGATCGAAGCCCGCCACGATGAACACGATGGCCGCTTTCGCAGCCTCGGTCGTGCCGAATGGCGCTTGCGCATTCAGAGAGATTCCGTTGCTTGCCGAAACGGGCGCCCCGTCCATACTGAGGATATGCCACCGATAAAGCTCGCCGCGAAGACGGTTCGCGACGCGCAGCGGCTCCACGGCCGACATGAAGCCGATCGCCGAAAAACCGGGCAGCAAAAGGAACGCGATGTCTTCGGGCATGGACGGCGGAATGCGGCGGCGACAAGGAGTCTCATCTTACTCCAGCGCCAGCGCTCATACGAAAGTCAGGAGTATGAACAATGTTCTCACGATCAAAATACGGTTTTCCCCGATAGTCGCTGACAGGCAAGAAGGGGTCGCTGCCAATCGCCTTTTGCACAATATGGACTTGTACTTTTACCCCAGGCAATCGATGGCCGAACGAGAACGCACCCGCACCGCATCACGTCGCCACACGAGCGCCCGAACCGACGAAAAGGGGCAAACCCATGAATATCCGCATCAAGCTGTTCTCGGCATGTCTTGCTTGCGTGCTGGCGCAACCGGTCTTTGCGCAAGACCCGGCCAATTGCCGGGCCGTCCATCTCGTGGACATCGGCTGGACAGATATCACATCGACGACCGCGCTTGCATCGACGGTATTCGAGGGACTTGGCTATCAGCCCACCACCACCGTAGCCTCGGTGCCGATCTCGCTTGCCGGCCTCAAAAACAAGCAGATCGACGTGTCGCTCGGTTACTGGTGGCCCATACAAGAAAAGGCTGTCGATCCGCTCGTGCGGGCCAAGGAGATCCAGGTGTTGCAACCGCCCAACCTCTCGGGCGCGAAGACGACGCTGGCGGTCCCGCATTATGAATACGAGGCAGGGCTGTCGAGCTTCGCCGACATCGCGAAGCACCGCCAGGAACTCGACGGCAAGATCTACGGTATCGAGCCGGGTAGCAGCGCAAACGCAAAGATTCAAAAGATGATCGATACGAACCAGTTCGGGCTCGGCGGATTCAAGCTCATCGAATCGAGCGAGGCCGGCATGCTCGTGACCGTGCAGCGTGCGATCCGCGACAAGAAGTGGGTCGTATTCCTCGGGTGGGAGCCGCATCCGATGAACATCGAGATGAACATGAACTATCTTGCGGGCGGCGACGACGTGTTCGGCCCCAACTACGGCGAAGCACGCGTCTATACGATGACCTCGGCCGACTACCTCGCACGCTGTCCCAACGCGGGCAAGCTCGTATCGAACCTGCGGTTTTCGACGCAACTCGAGAACCAGGTCATGCAGGCCGTCATGGCGAAAGAAAAGCCTGCCGATGCCGCAAAAGCCTATCTGCGCAAACATCCTCAGATACTCGATAGTTGGCTCGACGGCGTCACGACCTACGACGGAAAAGACGGGCTGGCCGCCGTCAAATCGCACCTCGGCCTGTAAGCCGCAAGCGACGCGCTTCGACACACCGGGCTCGTTCGCAGTCCGAATCATTTCGAAAGGATCTACAGATGAACCACGAAGTCATCGTGACGTGCGCGGTGACGGGGGCCGGCGATACGGTCGGCAAACATCCCGCCATTCCTGTCACGCCGAAAGAAATCGCCGACGCGGCGATCGAGGCCGCCAAGGCCGGCGCCACGGTCGCCCACTGCCATGTGCGCGACCCGCGCACCGGCCGCGGCAGTCGCGATCCCGCGCTCTATCGCGAAGTCGTCGATCGGATACGCTGCGCCGATACCGACATCATCATCAATCTGACGGCAGGCATGGGCGGCGATCTCGAAATCGGCGCTGGCGAGAACCCGATGCTTTTCGGTGCCGCCACGGATCTCGTTGGCGGTCTCACGCGTCTCGCACACGTCGAGACCTTGTTGCCCGAAATCTGCACGCTCGATTGCGGCACGCTCAATTTCGGCGATGGCGATTACGTCTACGTGTCGACGCCGGCTCAACTGCGTGCGGGCGCCAAACGAATCCAGGCGCTGGGCGTGAAACCGGAACTCGAGATTTTCGACACCGGACACCTCTGGTTCGCCAAGCAGTTGCTCAAGGAAGGGTTGCTCGATGCACCACCCCTCTTTCAACTATGCCTCGGTATTCCCTGGGGCGCGCCCGCCGACACGACAACGATGAAAGCGATGGTCGACAACTTGCCCGATGGCGCGATGTGGGCCGGTTTCGGCATCGGCCGGATGCAGATGCCGATGGTTGCGCAGGCGATCTTGCTCGGCGGTCATGTCCGCGTCGGACTCGAGGACAACCTTTGGCTCGACCGGGGCGTGCACGCCTCGAACGGATCGCTCGTGCAACGAGCGTGCGAGATCGTCGAACGGCTGGGTGCGCGCGTGCTCACGCCGGCGGAAGGCCGCAAGAAGCTCGGTTTGCCTGCGCGTGGCGAGCGGTTGCTCGAGCGGCGCGCCGTCGAGTTGTTTGCGTGAATCGAATCAACACAATGGATCGTCAATAATGGCCGTCAATGTCGATATCAGAACTTTCGCGGCGATCGGCACGGGTGTGATCGGAAGCGGCTGGGTAGCGCGTGCCCTCGCGAACGGACTCGACGTGATCGCGTGGGACCCTGCTCCTGGCGCCGAACGCGCACTGCGCGAGAACATTGCCAACGCATGGCCGGCACTCGAGCGGGCCGGCGTCAAACCCGGTGCGTCGCCGGTACGGTTGCGTTTCGTCCGCACGATCGAGGCCTGTGTCGCCGAAGCTGACTTCGTTCAGGAAAGTGCGCCGGAGCGCGATGACCTCAAACGCTCGCTGCACGCGCAGATCAGCCGCGCCGCGCGTCACGACGCGATCATCGCATCGTCGACGTCGGGCCTGCTGCCGAGCGATTTCTACGAGGATGCGATCGATCCCGCGCGCTGCGTCGTCGGGCATCCGTTCAATCCTTTCTATCTGTTGCCTCTCGTCGAGGTGTTGGGCGGGCGCCAGACCGCCCCTACCACAATCGACGCGGCAATGGAGGTCTATCGCTCGCTCGGTATGCGCCCGTTGCACGTGCGCAAGGAAGTTCCAGGTTTCATTGCCGACCGGTTGTTGGAAGCGCTATGGCGCGAAGCACTGCATCTCGTGAACGAGGGTGTAGCTACGACGGGCGAAATCGACGATGCTATCCGTTTCGGCGCGGGTATTCGCTGGTCTTTCATGGGCACGTTCCTCACCTATACACTGGCGGGCGGCGATGCGGGTATGCGCCATTTCATGCGACAGTTCGGCCCGGCGCTCGAGTTGCCCTGGACCAAGCTCGCGGCGCCGACGCTGACGGAAGAATTGATCGATCGCGTCGTCTCGGGCACCAGCGAGCAGACCGGCGGGCGCTCGATCAAAGCGCTCGAAAGGTATCGCGACGAGTGCATCACGAACGTGCTCGCAGCCATTGCGGATGCGAAGGCGAAGCACGGGTTACGCTGCGACGAATGACGAGGAGGCAAGCGCTGCCATGCAGGTCCCTATGCCGCCGGTCGAATACCGGGACATCGTGCGCCGCGAATGGGTCGACTACAACGGCCATCTGCGTGACGCGTTCTACATGCTGCTTTTCAGCTATGCGTCGGACGCGCTGCTCGATGCAATCGGCCTCGATGACGTGCAGCGAACGTCCCGGAATCGCTCCGTCTATACCCTCGAAGCCCATATCAACTATCTGCGCGAGGTGAAAGAAGGGGCATCGGTACGCGTGGCGGTCGGTGTGCTCGCACATGATCTCAAACGCCTGCACGTCAGCTTCGAAATGTTTGCCGGAGATCGATCCGACCCGGTCGCCGCCGGCGAGCAGATGCTGTTGCACGTCGATACGCTCGGGCCGCGCGCCGCGCCGTTCGACGAGGATGTCCTGGAACGCGTCCGTGCCTTGGCGTCGGCCCAGGCTGCCCTGCCGGTCTCCCCGTATATCGGCCGGGTCATCGGTCTGCCAGCCAGGTCCGGCACATAGCGGCATCTCCCAACGCCGTTACGACTGCGGCACGTGTAGCCCGCGTTGCCGCAACCATTCGCTGTTGAACAGGCGCGCGAAATAGAGGCTGCCGCGATCGCAAAGCAGTGTCACGATCGTATGGCCCGGCCCCATTTCGCGCGCGACCTGCACGGCTGCAGCCACGTTGATTCCGGTCGATCCGCCGACGAAAAGACCTTCTTCCCGCAACAAGCGATAGACCATCGTGACGCAGGTCTGATCGTCGATGCGAACGGCATCGTCGATGGGCGTGCCTTCGAGGTTGGCTGTCACGCGGCTCGAACCTATCCCTTCGGTGATCGAGTTGCCTTCGCTTTTGATTTCGCCGCTTTTGACGAAGTTGTAAAGCCCGCTTCCATACGGGTCGGCCAACACCGTTTTCACCCCTGGCTTGCGCTCTTTCAGAAAACGAGCGACGCCGGCCAACGTACCGCCCGTGCCGGTGGCGCACACGAACGCGTCGATGCGGCCATCCGTATCGCGCCAGATCTCCGGGCCGGTCGTTTCGTAGTGCGCCTGACGATTGACGAGATTGTCGAACTGGTTCGCCCAGATGGCGTTCTCCGTTTCCTGCGCCAGACGGCCCGCGATTTTCTGATAGTTGTTCGCGTCCTTGTACGGCGCGGCTGGCACGGGCCGCACATCCGCGCCCAATACCCGCAACAGATCCATCTTCTCCTGCGATTGCGTTTCAGGAATCACGATGATGCATCGATAGCCCCGGGCCGCGCAGATATGGGCGAGGCCGATGCCGGTGTTGCCGGCGGTACCTTCGATGACAGTGCCGCCGGGCCCCAATGCCCCGCGGCGCTCGGCATCCTCGATGATGTAGCGTGCCGCCCGGTCCTTGACGGAACCGCCCGGGTTCATGAACTCGGCCTTGCCAAGGATTTCGCATCCGGTCTCGGCGCTGAGTTTGCCGAGGCGCAGTAACGGCGTATTGCCGATCGCACCGGTAAAGCCATCGAGCACGGACATGATCCCTCCCTTTGCCGTTCACGTCACATGGACGGTTTCAGTATAGGCGGCGCGATTTGCTCCTCGAACGGGTGAGCGCCGCCAAAGCCGGCCTGATGCAAGCGACGGGGATGATTCGATATAAACAGATTAGTACGTATGAATATAAATTCATTTCAAAATAGATCCGCAGCCCTCCATCCAAGTTATATTCCCCACATCAAGATTCAAACGAATTAAATCCGAGACCACCTTTGCCAAAATGGGCTTCGCCCCATCATTTAAACGAACTTCATCGCTCATCCGGCAAAGTTGATTTAAAACGTTTTCAGTTATTCGGTTACAGAAGGTTTGCCAGAGCAGCATCCTCTTTTGCCGGAAACATGCGTATGCGGGGGAATCGGCGGATAGCCGATCGAAAACGTCAGCCTGGACCACCGCGACCTTCACGACGAAAGGGATGCCTTATCAGCCCATCGTCGGGGGTCGATCTTGAACATCAGCAACAGGGAAAATGCCGTCTTCGAATTGATCGCTAAAGGCCTCACCGATCGCGAGGTTGCCAATAAGCTTTCAATTTCGATCGCGACTGCACGCAAGCATCGCGAAAACGTCCTGGGCAAATTTCATTTCACGAAATCGGCTCAACTCGCCACGCATTACCTCCGGCTCAATCCGGACGCGCTCAAAAAAACGACCACTTGCGACTGAGCGTCGTCTGCACACCGCGCGAGCGGGAAATATTGAAGCTTCTCGCAGCCGGCTTGACCGACAAACAGGCAGCACGAGCGCTGGCGATCAGCGACATGACGGCGCGCAAGCATCGAGCCAATCTCCTGCGAAAAACGGGCGCGCCGAATGTCTGCGCATTGATTTTCATGGCGGCGGCATCGGGGTGGCTCGACGACCTGTTGGGGCCACCGGAATCCTCTTGAGACGCGATGTACCGCATTTGCCGTATGGAGCCGGCGAACTCGCACTCGCACAATCGGCTCGTCGATTGTTCAGATGAAACGCCCGATAGGTGCCATCGGCATCCGGGCGGTCTTCTCGACAATCGATACGTGACCGGCGCACGCACTCCACTCGACTTACGCGTCGGACCATTCCGCTCTCTATCGAGGATCCGAAATGACTTACCTCCATCCTGCTTTTGCCGGTGTAGCGCCGCACATGCCGTTCGTGCCAGTCCATCCTCTCGCAGCCATGTCGCAGGCGTTCGCGCCGCAAACTGTGGCACCGCAAGCGGTCGCGCCCTTGGCCTTCGCGCCGCAAGGCATTCTCAGCGGCATCGTCGGCGCCCTCGCGCCGACTGTGGGTCAGGCCGTGGGCGGCCTGTTGGGCGACGCCAACGCGGGCAAGACCATCGGCAGTGTCGCGGGGCAAATCGCGAGCTTTTTGCCGTTCTCCGTGGAGCCGCAAACCGCTCTCGCGCCGCAAGGCGTCCTCGGCAATCTCGCAAGCACGTTCGCGCCGACATTGGGCCAGGCACTGGGCGGCGCATTGGGCAATGGCGCGCTGGGTCAGCAGATCGGCAACGTTGCGGGACACCTCGCGCAGTTCCTGCCGTTTTCGGTGCAGCCTCAGGCGGCGACATTCACGCCGCAAGGCGCCATCGGCAACATCGCAGGCGCGGTTGCCCCGACGATCGGCAACGCATTGGGCAACGCATTCGGCAACGCGGCACTCGGCCAGCAAATCGGCAGCGTTGCGGGGCATCTCGCGCAGTTCCTGCCCTTTTCGGCACAGCCGCAAGCGGTCGCCTTCGCCCCGCAGGGCGCCATCGGCAACATCGCGGGCGCCGTTGCGCCGACGCTTGGCCAGGCACTGGGCGGGGCGTTCGGCAACGCGGCGCTCGGTCAGCAGATCGGCGATGTCGCGGGACACCTCGCGCGCTTTCTGCCCTTTTCGGCACAACATCAACAGGCCGCGTTCGTGCCGCAAGGGCTGATCGGCAACATCGCCGGCGGCCTTGCATCGATGCTGCCGTTCGGGGTTCAGCCGATGTCGGTGCCGATGCCGATGGCCGTACCGATGCACGTGCCTGCTCCCGGCACGCTGCAGTAACGCGCTAACCGAAACCCCTTGCTGTCGCGCCGCACGCATGCGCGGCAGCAAGTCGCTCATGACGGACGAATGTCATTCGCGCGTGGCGCCCCATTCATCCGTCGATCGATGCGTCGTTCTTGCGGCGACGCGATGGAGACTGCGATGGATAAAGACAAGAAGCAGGTCGCGCCGAAATCCGCGGCCGAGGGCAACGCCGATTCGACACCCAAGGCCCCGCCCGCTACCGCGGCGGGACAGGCCGTGCCTGTGGCTGGCGGCAAACGGCAATATCTGATCGCGCCGCGGCGCGGTGTACTGGCGAAGCAAGCTGCCGTCACGCCGATGTCGGCCGGCGACATGAGCAATGCGGTAGGCCGCCTGCCCGGTGTCGAAGTCGTGCGCGTTCTGGCAGGCCACAAAAACGCGCGCATGATGTCGGCGCGCCCCGACGAAGCGACCGACACCTATGTCGTCAAGGTCGATCCCGCCCACGCGCAGATACTGCAGGCAACGGCGCCGCCCGAAATGATCGTCGAAGAGGACCATTCGCTCGGCTACGGGCGCAAGCCCGACGCCGATGCGGGCGTGCAGCTGAACCCCCAATCGGCGTTCTCGTCTGCGGCGCTCAGGCAGGTGACCATTCGCGTACTGGGCACCGACGATGCCCCCGTTGCCAACGCCGTCGTCGAACTCGCCGCGGACGGCTTCCCCGCCAAAGGAACGACGAACGCGCAAGGCGAAGTGACGCTGACGCTCGTGCAGATGACGCAAGGGCCGGTGCAATCGCTCTCCGTGCGTCCGGCGCATACCTATTGGAACAGCTACCTCGTCGGACCGTCGCTTGCGAGCGACCAGGTCAACATCGTGAAGCTCACGCCATTATGGCTGCCGAACCGCAACGTGCCGCCGTTCGCACCGCTCGGCTGGGGACAGCGGCTCATGGGACTCGACGAATCGCCGAGCTCGGCAACGGGCGTCGGCGTGCGCGTGGCCATCATCGATTCGGGCGCGGACACCTCGCATCCGCTGCTCGGCCATATCATGCGCGGCGCCGACATGACCAACGAGCAGGACCCGGCGACCTGGAAGACCGACGTGATCGGCCACGGCTCGCATTGCGCCGGCGTGATCGGCGCACGCATCGGCGAACAGGCTAAAGCCGAGAGCATCGCCATGCGCGGCTTTGCCCCCGATGCCGAAATCCACGTGCTGAAAATCTTTCCCGGCGGGCAGTACAGCACGCTCATCGAAGCGCTCGACTACTGCATCAACCACGATATCGATGTCGTCAATCTGAGTCTCGGCGCGCCTCAGCCTTCGCTTGCGGTGGAGCAAAAGCTCATCGAAGCGGTGCAAAGCGGCGTGGCTTGCATCGTCGCTGCCGGTAACTCTGGCGGCCCGGTGCAATACCCGGCCGCGTCCCCCTATGTACTGGCGGTATCGGCGCTGGGGCTGCACCGGGAGTTGCCGCCGGGCGCCTGGGAACAGACACAGATCGTCCCGCAATCGCTCACTGCAGACGGGCTTTTCTCGCCGACGTTCTCGTGTCACGGATCGCAAATCGGTGTGTGCGGCCCTGGCGTGGGAATCGTGTCGACGGTACCGGGTGCGGCGTTCAATCCCGAATCCGGCACCTCGATGGCAGCGCCCCACATCACCGGTCTCGCGGCACTGCTGCTGAGCGATCCGCATCTTGCCGGTTATCTCGGCCCACGAGGGGCGCAACGCGTCGCCGCGCTTTTTCAACTGATCCGGATGATCTGCACGCCTATCGCGGCGAACGATCCGTCGAACCGCTTCGGAGCAGGGCTGCCGAGATTGCAAAACATTCGCCGGCTGCTGCCGCAGGTCTACCGATAAGCATGGCTCGCGCGCCTTCGACGCGCCGCTTACGCCGCGCACAAAGCGGCGGCGCGGCGCACCGGGAGTAAGACGACAGGAGAACATCGATATGTCGACGTTATCGCAGTGGGGAATCAAGCGGGCCGCATTGCTGGCGGCGATGGGCCTCGTTTCGATCGGCGCACACGCACAAAGCTGGACGCTCGCACTTTCGTGGAAAGCCGGGTCATGCGACGAGAACAAGGGTAACTCCACCTGCATCGCCCAGGCGGCGAAGAACGTATCGGCCGGCGGTGTCGATACGGATGCGAGCGCGCCATCGGCGACGCTGAAGGCAATCGCGCTGCGCACGGATCGCGTCGATTGCAACGCGGGCGCGCTCGCCGCCGACAGCTTGCCCGCCGACGTCGAACGCTATGTGTCGTCAACGAGCGGCGATTCGTTGCAACAGCGTTGGATCCGTTATGGCAGTTGCAGCGGATATACGCCAACGGGTTACTTCACCGAGATCGCGGCTATGGCACGCGCCGTCGGCCGTACGAATCTCGGACAGTATCTCGCGCAGCATGCGGGCAAACGCGTGCCGCTCGACGAACTGAAGGATGCGCAATTGCATGACTTTTTCTTCGGCGCCGACAAGGCCGTGCAGTTCTACTGCGCGCCGGATGGTCGCCTCGCCGAAGTGCGCTACACGTTGCGCGACTGGTCCGACATGTTCGTGTACCGCGACAAGGGCAGCATGCTCGTGCCCGCGGCCGGCGGCAACTGTGGTGACGAGGTCATCCTTTAGCGCCTTTCACGCGCGATCGAAGATGCAGGGACGTCTACGACCATTAGGAGACCTAATCATGTGTGCTGTCCGAATCGGTGTGCAATATCCTTCGCCCAGAATCGGTTTCGATCAAGGCCTTCGAACGGCCTCTGCCGGAGCCGCGATTGCGCCCGCCCCGGCGAGGCACGCGCTGATCGCGCAACTGCAAATGGAATGCGACGCGATGGCGCGCTATGCTCTGCGGCATGGAATGGCCGTCGCCCCGGAGCTCGTGGCTCAGCTGTCATCGCTCATCAGCATCGACCCGGATTCGGCGATCCCTTCGACGAACGGCATCGAAGGCAACGGTAACGGCCTGGCTTCGTCGCCCCAGCCTTCCCTGTGCCATGCGCTGGCCACGATTCATCGTCGGCTTGCCATCGCGATCTCGCCGGCAACACCTCAAGCCGTCGCACTGCTCGATGTCGAGCGTCGGCGCGGTCGCTTCGCTTGGCTCGGCCCGGTGCCATTGATTCGTACGCTGACGGTCTGCTCGCTTTCTTTCCTATTCGCAGTGATCGCGATGTCGCTGCCGCCCGAAGTCTCCGCCGCGAACATCGATCGGGGGTTTCTCGACTCGTCCGGCATGCCATTGTTGTTGAATGCGCTCTTTCTCCTGGCTTGCGCCGGCCTCGGGGCGTCTTTCGCCACGCTTTTTCAAGCGCACCGTTACGTTGCGAATGCAACCTACGACCCTCAATACGACGCTTCGTATGGCGCACGTCTGATTCTCGGGATCATCGCCGGATTGATTCTCGTAGAGATGCTGCCTTCGCATATTTACGACAACGGCAGCATGCGTAGCTTCGGTAAGCCGGCACTTGCCATGTTGGGCGGATTCTCCGCGACAGCCGTGCATCGGCTGCTGCATCGACTCGTCGAAACACTCGAAACGCTGGTTCGAGGCGACCCGCGACCGGCCGCCGAAGCGGCCTTCGAAGCGCGACGCGCGCAGGCGGCCACCGAGCGCGTGCAGTGGAAAGGCGAGCTTGCGGCGGAACTGCTCGAGCTCCAACAATCGCTGGAAGGCGGCATGCCGGCGGACGCCGTCAAGCAACGGCTGGCCCATTTCACACGCAATATCCTGCATCCCGACGCGCCCAAGCCCGCAACGGGTATCACGACCGAGTCCGGTCGGAAGGAGTGAGCCATGCTGTTCGTCTATAACTGGCCGTCATCGATCATGGGACTCTTTGTCGTCACGCTCACGCTGATGTTCGCGCTCGGCGGCTACGCCTTGTTTCGCCGCATCGTGCGCGTGCGCCCCGCTCCCGAAGAGCAATCGATGACGATTGCGATGGTGTCGGTCATCACGACGATCAACTCGCTGTTGATCGCATTCGCCGCCATCAACGTCTGGGGCGCCTATGCGGACGCTGCCCACAACGTCGATTTGGAAGCCACCACCGCCGGCGAACTCGCGCGAGATCTCGCCGCATTCGGGGAACCGCGCGCTGGGCAGGCCGTCGATGCGCTGCAGGCGTATCTCGACGGTGTCGTACGCGTCGAATGGCCGAAGATGCAGCAAGAGGCAGCCGGCGATTCTCAGTCGGAAGCGCGTTTCGATACGCTCTTCAACGAAGTCAACCAGATCCAGCCGCGCGACGAGCGGCAGCGCGCGCTGTTGGGCGAGGTACTCAAGCGTGTCAACGAATTGGCCAAACTACGCGATCAGCGCCTGCTGACGCTCGATGTCGCGATGCCGGCGACGCTGTGGGCGGTCATGCTGATAGCGAGCGCCATCTCGTTCGTGCTGCTCTATACGCTGCCCGGCACGATGTTCAACGTTGCGCTGATCGCTGCGTGGGCGTTGACGCTCGGGCTCGCGTTCTTCTTTGTGCTGGCCGTCGACCGGCCGTTCGCAGGCAGGGTCAGCGTGGGCCCGGAGCCGCTCGCGCATGTCGTCCAAGCGATGAATGCCCGCTCGGAATCCGTCATTGGAGCCAATCATGACGTCCGATGATTTCCGGGCCGCAGCACAACTATCGGAAGCGCTCGTCGAGCGGTGGTATGCCCCGATCCGTGCCGCGTTCGAAGAGTTCGAGATTGCGACACCGGCCCGCATGTCCGCCTTCATCGCCCAGGCGGGCCATGAAACGCTCGGCTTCACGCTCACTCGCGAGCTCTGGGGGCCGACCGCCGCCCAGCTCGCATACGAACCGCCCTCGCCGAAATCAGCCGAACTCGGCAACGTGAGACCGGGAGATGGGCGACGATTTCGCGGTCGCGGGCTGCTCCAGATCACGGGACGCGCGAACTATGCCGCGTGTGGCCGCGCGCTCGGCCTCGACCTGGAGACGCGGCCCGAGGCACTCGAGGACGCGCTCGCGGCGGCTCGCGCTTCAGCGTGGTGGTGGCACCGGCATGGCTGCAGCGCACTCGCGGATAGGGGCGACTTTATAGCCTTGACCAAGCGGATCAATGGAGGCGTCAACGGCCTTGGCGACCGGCAGCGCCGGTGGGAGATCGCGAAAGCCGCGTTCGGCATCTGAGCAAGCAGCAAACTTTTTCTTCGGCGTCGATCCACTCTTTAGGAGAGACCGAAGCCGCCGTCATTCCCCCGTTTCCATGAGCAGCAACTGTGCCCCATCGGTCACCTGATCGCCGACGCCATACAGCACCTCGGCGATCTTGCCCGCCGCAGGCGCGCCGATCGTATGCTCCATTTTCATGGCCTCCATCACGATCAGCGGCGCACCCTTTTCGACGATGGCACCCGGCTCGACCAGCACCGCGATCACCTTGCCCGGCATCGGAGCCGTCAAGCGACCCTCGCCGTGTTCCGCATCGGCCGCATGCGCAAGCAGATTCGTCCACTCGAAGGCGAGCCACGTGCCGCGGCAAAATACATGGAACGTATCGGCGTCGATGAAAACACGCCCCGTCGTCCGAATGTCGCCAAGACGTGCACCGTAGCCATGAGGTTGCGCCTCGCGCCACCAATCGAACGTCTCGGTCCATTGATCGTGGATGAGCGTGCGCGTGGCACCATCGCGCGCATAAACGACCTTGCATGAGGCGTCGTCTTCGATCGATCGCCATTCAATGGTCTGGCGGTAGCCGCCGTTCAGGCGCCAATGCGATAGCGCATCCCACGGCGATGCGCCATGCGCGGTGCCACCTTCGCGCGTCAGCAGCGCAGCGCAAGCCAGAGCTATGGCTTCTTTGAACGGCTTTTCGGTGCGCACGAACAAGGCATCGTGATGGCGCTCGATGAGCCCCGTGTCGAGTTCGGCCGATGCAAACGGCGGACATCTCACGATGCGCTGCAGGAATTCGATATTCGTTTGTGGACCCACCGCTTCGCAGGCTTGCAATGCGCGCTCCATGCGCGCTAGTGCCTCGGCTCGATTCGCCCCGTGTACGATCACCTTCGCGATCATCGGATCGTAAAACGGAGTGATCGCATCGCCCTCGCGTACGCCGCTATCGATGCGCACCGCTGCCCGCCGCACCTCGCCGATCGTGAACTCGACACTTGCCGGCATCCGCAGATATTTGAGCATGCCGGTAGACGGCAAAAAGCCTCGCGCCGGATTCTCCGCATAGACCCGGGCTTCGATCGCATGCCCGTCGATCTTCAATTGGTCCTGCCGCAGCGGCAGCGGCTCGCCTGCCGCCACACGCAACTGCCACTCGACGAGATCGAGCCCCGTCACCATCTCCGTGACCGGATGCTCGACCTGCAAGCGCGTGTTCATTTCCATGAAGTAGAACGCTGCATCCGTCATGATGAATTCGACGGTGCCCGCTCCGACGTAGGAAACGGCGCGCGCCGCGGCCACGGCGGCTTCTCCCATCGCGCGCCGCACGTCTTCCGAAAGCCCGGGCGCGGGCGCTTCTTCGAGCACCTTCTGGTGACGCCGCTGCACCGAGCAATCGCGATCGAACAGATACACCGCGCCGCCTTGGGCGTCGGCGAACACCTGGACCTCGACATGCCGCGGGCGAGTCAGATATTTCTCGATGAGGATGCGATCGTTGCCGAAGCTGCTCGCCGCCTCGCGCTTGCACGAAGCGAGCGCGGCGGCGAAATCCTCGTGCTTGTCCACGACGCGCATGCCCTTGCCACCACCACCCGCGCTCGCCTTGAGCAAAACCGGATAACCGATCGCATCCGCTTCGCGCTGCAATTGTTCGGGGTCCTGATCGTCCCCGTGATAGCCGGGCACGAGCGGAACCGCGGCCGCCTGCATCAGCGCTTTGGCCGCGGCCTTCGAACCCATGGCCGCAATGGCGGACACCGGCGGCCCGATGAAGACGATGCCGGCCGCCTCGCAGGCCTCGGCAAATGCTTCGTTCTCCGAAAGAAACCCGTAGCCCGGATGAATAGCCTGCGCGCCCGTCTCCAGCGCGGCATCGATGATCCGATCGATGCGCAGATAACTTTCGGCCGCGGGCGATGCACCGATATGAACAGCCTCGTCGCATGCAGCGACATGCTTGGCGTTCGCGTCGGCGTCCGAATACACCGCCACACTCGCCACGCCAAGCCGGCGGCAGGTGGCCGCCACACGGCACGCGATTTCGCCGCGGTTCGCAATCAGGATCTTGTTGAACATGTGAGGTCTCGCAATGGGCGGCGTTACGATCGGCCGGATCGGGGTCTATCGTCTATCGAGCGACTATCGAGCGACTATTCAGCGCGCCAGGCTGGCGCGCGCTTTTCGAGGAACGCCGCAACGCCCTCGCGCGCCTCGGCGCTTGCCCTGATGCCTGCAATGCGCTGGGCCGTATCGTCGATTAGCGCTTCATCGAGCGGGCAACCTGCCACATCCTGCACGAGCCGCTTCGATTCGCGTACTGCCTGGGGGCCGTTCGTGCACAGCGCGGTGGCGAGCTTTTGCACGGTGGCATCGAGTGCATCGGCCGGCACGGCTTCATGGACGAGCCCGAGGCGGTACGCCGTCATACACTCGAACGGCTCCGCCGTCGTGAAATAGCGGCGCGATGCGCGTTCGCCGAGCGCACGGATCACGTAGGGCGCGATCGTCGCGGCGATCAATCCCAGCCGCGCTTCCGACAGGCAAAAACGTGCGGTATCCACGGCAACGACGATGTCGCATGCGGCCGCCAGGCCAACGCCACCTGCATATGCATCGCCGGACACGCGTGCGATGACGGGTTTCGCCGAACGATAGATAGCCGAAAGCATATCGGCAAGCCGCCTCGCGTCGGCACGATTCTCCTCGTCGGAGAACGACGCCATCTTCTTCATCCAGTTCAGATCCGCGCCTGCGCAAAACGCCGGACCGTTGGCCGCGAGCACGATCGCGCGGACGTCCTGCCGCGTTTGCAGTTTCGAGAACGCATCGGTCAGCTCGGCAATCATCGTCTCGTTGAATGCGTTGCGCACATCGGGACGATTGAGCGTCACTGTCGCGACGTGCCCGGAAATCGCAAGTTCAAGCATGCTGTACTGCATCGAGGGCTCCTGCTCCATTCGTATCGAAGTTCGGTTCTCGCCGCCGCATCACATCCGGAACACGCCGAAACGCGTGTCGCCGATCGGCGCATTCATCGCCGCCGACAAACCGAGGCCCAATACATCGCGCGTTTGAGCCGGATCGATGACACCGTCATCCCAAAGGCGCGCGCTGGCGTAATAGGGATGGCCCTGGTGTTCGTATTGCTCGCGAATCGGCTTCTTGAACGCTTCTTCCTCGTCAGCGCTCCACGCGCCACCCTTCGCTTCGATACCGTCGCGCTTGACCGTCGCCAGCACCGACGCGGCCTGCTCGCCGCCCATGACGGAGATGCGCGCGTTCGGCCACATCCAGAGAAAACGCGGCGAGTAGGCTCGCCCGCACATACCGTAATTGCCCGCGCCGAACGAGCCGCCGATGATGACCGTGAACTTCGGCACGCTGGCCGTCGCAACCGCCGTGACCATCTTGGCACCGTTTCGCGCGATACCTTCGTTCTCGTACTTGCGCCCCACCATGAAGCCCGTGATGTTCTGCAAGAACACGAGCGGAATCTTGCGCTGGCAGCAGAGTTCGATGAAATGGGTGCCCTTGAGCGCCGATTCGGAGAAGAGGATGCCGTTGTTCGCCACGATGCCGACCGGATGGCCCCAGATATGAGCGAAACCCGTGACGAGTGTCGTGCCATAACGCGCCTTGAACTCGTCGAGTTCGGAATCGTCGACGATGCGCGCGATGATCTCGCGAATATCGAATGGTTTGCGCGTATCCACCGGAATCACGCCGTAGATGCTCTTGGCGTCGTACCGCGGCGGCTTCGGTTCGCGCATGACGATCGGCGGCACTTTTGCCCGGTTGAGCTTGCCGACGATGCCGCGCGCGAGTGCGAGCGCATGCGCATCGTTTTGCGCGAGATGATCGACGACACCCGACAAACGCGTGTGGACATCGCCGCCGCCGAGGTCTTCCGCGCTCACCTCCTCGCCCGTGGCCGCCTTCACGAGCGGCGGGCCGCCCAGGAAAATCGTGCCTTGATTCTTGACGATGATCGATTCGTCGCTCATCGCGGGCACATATGCGCCGCCCGCCGTGCACGAGCCCATCACCACCGCGATCTGCGCGATGCCGGCCGCCGAGAGATTGGCCTGGTTATAGAAAATGCGCCCGAAATGATCGCGATCGGGAAACACATCGTCCTGATTCGGCAGATTGGCGCCGCCCGAGTCGACCAGATAGACGCACGGCAACCGGTTTTCCGCGGCGATTTCTTGTGCGCGCACGTGTTTTTTGACGGTCATCGGGTAGTAGGTCCCGCCCTTGACCGTGGCATCGTTGCAGACGATGACGCATTCCTGCTGCGCGATGCGGCCGATACCGGTGATGATGCCGGCGCCGGGTGCCGCGTCATGATACATGCCGAAGGCGGCGAGTTGCGACAATTCGAGAAACGGGGTGCCCGGATCGAGCAGTTGCGCGATGCGATCGCGCGGCAGGAGCTTGCCGCGCGAGACATGTTTGTCGCGCGCCGCGGCCCCGCCGCCCAATGCGAGATGCGCCACTTTCGCCTGCAGATCGGCGACGAGCGCTTCGAGCGCCGCGGCGTTCGCACGGAATTCGTCGGAGCGTGGGTTCAGCTTGCTTTCGATGATCGGCATAGGGAAGTACTCCGTTTCGCGGCGCGGATGTCAGGGTGCGTCAGGCAGTCTCGGCAAACAGCTCGCGGCCGATCAGCATGCGGCGCACTTCACTCGTGCCCGCGCCGATTTCGTAAAGCTTCGCATCGCGCCAGAGACGGCCAACCGGATATTCGTTGATATAGCCGTTGCCGCCGAGGATCTGAATGGCCTCGCCAGCCATCCATGTCGCTTTTTCCGCCGTATAGAGAATGACGCCCGCGCAATCCTTGCGGACCTGGCGCACATGCTCCTTGCCGAGCGTATCGAGCTGGCGTCCGACGGCATAGAGGTACGCGCGACACGCTTGCAGCGTCGTGTACATATCCGCGACTTTGCCCTGGATCAGCTGAAATTCGCCGATCGCCTGACCGAACTGCTTGCGATCGTGAATATATGGAACGACGGCATCCATACAGGCGAGCATGATGCCCGTCGGGCCGCCAGCCAGTACCGCGCGTTCGTAGTCGAGTCCGCTCATCAGAACGTTCACGCCGCCGTTCAGCCGGCCGAGGATGTTTTCTTCGGGCACTTCGACGTCGACGAAAACGAGCTCACCCGTATGCGAGCCGCGCATGCCGAGCTTGTCGAGCTTTTGCGCCACCGAGAAACCCTTCATGCCTTTTTCGACGATGAACGCCGTGATGCCTCGAGGACCGGCTTCGATATCGGTCTTGGCATAGACGACGAGCGTGTCGCAATCCGGCCCGTTCGTGATCCACATCTTCGTGCCGTTCAGGACATAACGGTCGCCGCGTTTGTCCGCGCGCAGCTTCATGCTGACGACGTCCGATCCGGCGTTCGGTTCGCTCATCGCCAATGCGCCAACGTGCTCGCCCGAAACCAGTTTCGGCAGGTATTTCTGCTTTTGCGCTTCGGTGCCGTTGCGGTGAATCTGGTTGACGCACAGATTCGAGTGGGCGCCGTACGAGAGTCCCACGGACGCCGAGCCGCGCGAGATCTCTTCCATTGCGACCATGTGCGCGACATAGCCCATGTTCGCCCCGCCGTATTCTTCGGAGACAGTCATGCCGAGCACACCGAGTTCACCGAACTTGCGCCAGAGGTCCATCGGAAATTGATCGGTGCGATCGATCTCGGCTGCGCGGGGGGCGATCTCCTTCGCGGAGAAGTTGGCGAGGGTATCGCGCAGCATGTCGATTTCCTCGCCGAGCGCGAATTGCAATCCAGGGACATTGCTCATCAGGTTCTCCTGTGGAGGCGGTGTCGTACACCACCATAGTCGGCATGAGGCGCGGATCGCGCCCTCGATCACCGCGCATTTCACGCCACATTTACGTAAGCGTCAATAGGTTTTTCTGAGTATCACTCACTTTTTAGGAGATGCCGTGTTGATCCGGTGGGTCGGTGCTACTATCGCGGTCACCGATCCTCCGTCGACAGGAGGACTTGAACGTGACTCAAACGATGGACGATTCGAAGCTCGAAGCGGGCGGCGCCCGCCGTCAGCCGGCCGGCCGCAAATCGCAGCAACGTGTGAAGGACATTCTTCAGGCGGGCCGCGAGGTGTTTTCGGAAAAAGGGTACGAGAGCGCGACGACGGCTGAGATCGCGCAGCGCGTCGGCGTTTCCGAGGCCACTGTCTTCAGCTACTTCCGCGGCAAGCGCGAGTTGTGCGTGCGAGTCATTTCCGATTGGTACGACGAAATCATCGCCGCGATCGAAACAGGGCTCCCGCGCGAAGGCAGCACGCGCCAGCAGTTCGCCTTTATCGTGCGCATGCACGTGCGGCTCATGCTCGTGCACGGCACGGGTCTTTGCTCGCTCGTGCTTTCCGAGGGGCGCACGAAGCATCATGCGCTCGGCGACGAGTTGACCGTGCTGCAGCGGCGCTACACGGCCCCACTCATGCGCGTTCTTGCACAGGGGCAGCAGGCGGGGCATATTCGTACCGATATGCCGCTTCGGCTCATGCGCTCGCTCGTATTTGGCCCGATGGAGCATGTGCTGTGGGATGCGACGCTCGCGCATCGTGGCGCGGATATCGATGCAACGGCAGAACGGCTCGTCGATGTTCTATGGACGGCCTTGCAGCCGCCGCAGCCGGACGTGGCCGCGCTGGCGCGGCTCAAGGAAGACGTCGACGACGCCATGCGACGTTTCGAAGAAGGCACACGCGCGGAGAAGCGGGTTTCGAAACCGGCTGCCAACGGCAAGCGCACGAGCAGGAAGACGACGGTCGAAAGCTAGCCGGCTGGCGGCCGGCGATCGCATCCCGCCAGCGCCGAAAATTATCCGAGGGGATCGTCCTCTGGCGTGGTCTCGCGCCTGGCCAATTCGGCCCTGAGCAGACCGATCTCCTTCACGAGCGATTCCCGATCATTGATCGATGCGATCGCCGCGCGCAGCCGGCTCGTCGGGCCCGCCCTGGACGTCGAGGCGTTCTCGTCCAGGAAGAAAACAGGTGGAACGAACGCCGCGACTGATGCGTCGGGACTCGGCGCACTGCGTTCGTTGTCCGGCGCTATATGTTTGCTCCGGTAGCTGGCGGCATCGCCGAAGACCTGCGTCCTTCGAGGCTCGCTCAGCGTTGTCAGGTCGATGAGCGCCCGGAAAGCGTGAGTCCGCTCGATATGAGGGTTATCGATGCGCAAGACGCCGACCAGCGTTTGAACCGCTTCTGCCGGGTAATGAATCAGCAGGCGAACCGCGCCTTCGTCGACGCTCATGCCCAGCGCCGGCTTCCCGTCCCCCGTCGAAACACTGAACATTGCATCGATCGTCGGGTTGCCCCAAAAGGGCGTCTGCCGCTTTCCTGGCGTAGGTGGTTCCCGGAACCGCGGCGGCACGAACTCGCGCGTGTCTCCACCGTCGGCCACCAGCGCCGCGCCCTCGCGGCGGTGGGCCATCGCTGCCGCGATCACCCTCTCGTCGAAATGATCGCGCATCAGCGAGAGCGCGCTCACGCGCGCCTCCGTGCTGATCCCGGGATCGGGCGAAAGCACGATGTCGAGGCACATGTGCCCCAGCATCGCATGCGCGATCGCCTGGTCGCCCATGAATCCGTCGCGGTTGAGAAACTGCCGCATCGGGCCGAGCCGGGAAAGCAGCCCAAGTTCGCCGAATGTGCTTTTGAGCCGCGCCAGCGCGTCCGGTGAGCCATCGACCGCTTCAAGCAGGTCGATATAGGCCACGTTCTGCTGCTTGACGAGATCCAACAGGACGGCGCGGGCCTCCACGGGGTTGAAGCCTGCGGCCTGCGGTGACCTGCCCGCGCCCGGCCGCGGAGCACTAACCCCGCTGTCGAAGAGCCGGTCGAGAGCCGTCAGCCGATAGGGAAGCGAAAGACCGAGCGGATTGCTCTGCGTGACGCGTCTTTGCATCGCTTCGATCGGATCTCGAATCGGGGCGTCCGGTACAGCGGGGCCATCGGTGTTTGACGCACTGCGGGCGAGCGCAGCTCGCAGCGCGGCAAGATAGCGTGGGGCAACCACCCGCCCTCGCGCAGACGCGCTGTCGCCCGACTGGCCCCAGACGGCGGCCGCATGCCCTGGCGTTGACGTTGCAGCCTGTTCGGATGAGCCTTCGCGTTGCAGCGGTCCCAGTCTGCTGTCACCGGTCCGCGGACGAAACTCGCCCGGCGCGGCGGGCTGATTGCCGCGTTCTCCTCCGCCGGCAGACACCGCACCGTCGTGGCTCCCGCCAATTGGCTGCATTCCTCTCATCGTGGTTGACTCCAGACAGTCGATACCGAATGGTGCGCGCGGCGGTGGCGTGAGATGCGACGTCGTGCGAAGGCCAGCGTTGTCGGACGAAAATTGGCTCTGGGGCTATCGTTGCGAATGCCCGAAGCAAGCCCGCTTGTCATTGCTCTCGTAAGTCGAAATGATGCGGCGACGCGAAAGCTGGCCGGGGGATTTTCATCCGAGTTGCACCGGTGTCCGATCGATTTCCGCCAATAGCGCGATGCCGGCTTTTCATTCGCCTTGCTGTATGTCATCATGCGGCGCATGAAGAGCCGCAACCGCACACCCCATCTGCACCATCACCACGGACGTCCGCTGTTGCGCCGTGGTTCGTTTCGCATCTAGTCATTGAATCGGGAGTGTTTCCCGATCGCGATTACACCCAAGGCGCCGCTGGCGCCTTTTTTGTTTTTTGGCGGCCTTGAAACCATGCTGCGCTGATCAATCAATAACGTACCGGAGCGTTTTCAATGCAACCATCCTGGAAAGAAGTGTCCTTGTCGGATTTGCCGCTCAGAGAGGATCTGAAGTTGCAGCATGCATACGGGGCGCCGCAGCTCGACATGCCGGTCTGCCTGAACGTCAATGAGAATCCGTATCCGCCGTCGCCGCCGCTCGTGGAGCGCATTGCGATCGCGGTGGCCGACGCTGCTCGCCAGGTGAACCGCTATCCCGATCGCGATTTTGCTGAACTACGATCGCATCTCGCCGCGTACCTGACACATGACACCGGCGTGATGGTCGACGCATCGAGGGTCTGGGCAGCCAACGGCTCAAATGAAGTGATCCAGCAGATTCTCCAGGCGTTCGGTGGTCCGGGGCGATCGGCGCTGACCTTCACGCCCGCGTATCCGATGTATGGCGAATATTGCCGCACAACCTTCACGCGCTTACATACGCTGCCGCGCACCAACGAATTCACGCTGGATATGAATCAGGCGATCGACAGCATTGCGGAGCATCGGCCGAGCGTGGTTCTACTGACTTCGCCGAACAACCCGACCGGGACGGTGCTTCCCATCGACGATGTCCGCGCCATACTCGACGTCGCGCCGGGCGTGGTCGTCGTGGATGAAGCCTATGCCGAGTTCCGGCGCGACGGCGTTTGCAGTACTGTGACGTTGCTGCCTGACCATCCCCGGCTTGTCGTCACGCGCACGCTCAGCAAGGCATTCAAATTCGCAGGCGGCCGTGTCGGCTACTGTGTCTGCGCCCCCGCAATCGTTGAAGCCCTGAAGCTCGTTCGGTTGCCGTATCACCTGTCCGTTTTTACCCAGGCCGCTGCCTGTGCGGCGCTTGTCGCTCGTGACGAGATGCTGTCGCAAGTAGCAGCGATCAGAGCCGAGCGCGATTCAACCGTCAGTTGGCTGCGGAGCCTGGGCCTGACAGTGGCCGATTCGGACGCCAACTTCGTGATGTTCGGCAAGTTCCCAGATCGTCATCGCGTTTGGAACGGGCTCCTGCGCTACGGCATTTTGATTCGCGAGGTGGGGCCGCCGGAATACCTGCGCGTATCGATTGGCACCCCTGAAGAAATGGACAGGTTTCGCGCTGCCTTGCTTGCCGTGATGGATTCTGAGCGAGCGGCGACTGCGCTTTAATTCTGAATCCTGACGTAAAGCGATGCGCAATTGTAAAGGACGGCTTCGACTTGCCGCTTATCCGGGGGGGCGCGTATCGTTGGCGCATCATTCGCCTTAGCTCGATAAGCCGATGACAACCATTCTCACGCCTGCCCTCGCCTCGAAACTCGCCAAGCTCGCCCTCTCCCATTTGACGCGCGAGTATCCCAACAAGTTGACGCATTCTCTGGCGGGTCCAGAAGACGTGCGCTCGCCGCACGAGCTGCATCCGATTTTCTATGGCAGTTACGACTGGCATTCCTGCGTGCACGGCTATTGGCTGCTGCTGCGTTTGGTCGCGCATTTTCCGGAGCTGCCCGAAGCATCGGCCGTTAAAGCCGTCGTGGATGCCCACTTCACCGAAGCCAACGTTGCAGGCGAGTTGGCTTATCTCGAGCTTCCACACAATCTGGGTTTCGAACGCCCGTACGGCTGGGCGTGGCTGCTCGCGCTCGCCGGTCAGCTTCATACGATGCCTGGGGCCGATGCGGCCCGTTGGTCGCGTACGATCGCGCCGCTGACCGACACCTTTGTGGCGCGCTTCGAAACGTTTTTGCCAAAGGCCACCTATCCGCTGCGCGTTGGCACGCACTTCAACACGGCATTCGCGCTTTCGCTTGCACTCGATTTTGCGCGTGCAACCGGGCATACATCGCTCGCGACGTTGATCGTCGAGACGGCAAAACGCTGGTATTTGAACGACGTGGATTGCCAGGCGTGGGAACCCGGCGGCGACGAATTTCTTTCGCCCTCGTTAATGGAAGCGGAATTGATGCGGCGTGCACTGCCCGCGCCGGCGTTTTTGGGTTGGTTCGATCGTTTCTTGCCGCGCCTGGCGCAATGCGAGCCTGCCACGCTTTTCACCCCCGTCACGGTGACGGATCGCAGCGATGGGAAAATCGCGCATCTCGATGGACTTAACTTGAGTAGAGCATGGTGCCAGCGCTCCATTGCACAAGCGCTGCCGCCGGGCGATGCACGCCGTGCGCTGCTTGACCACGCCGCCGAGCGGCATTTGACCTCGGCGCTTGCACAGGTGGCCGGCGACTACATGGGCGAACATTGGCTCGGCACGTTTGCACTGCTGGCGCTCGAGGCTGCTACCAGCCCACCGTTTTAAGCCATTTTTAAGGTTCTTTTCCTAATCTCATTGCGCACTCGCATCGACGACGGGGTGCAACGGCAAACTTCGTTCTCTTTTTGGACAATGAGGTGCAGCCATGTCCGCAACATACATTCGTCCGCTCGGCATTGCTTGCCTGCTCTGCGCACTGCCGCTCATGGCGCAGGCCACCGAACCCGAAGCGTTTTCCATGCCGACTCCGCTCGGCGCGCAGCTTCGCCACGACGGCTTCTCGATGCAGCGCATCAGGGCAGGCAACGTAATCAACGGCAAAACCGGCACATCGACGTTGTTCGGTCCGGAGATTTTGCCGAACTGGCAGCCGAAATCCGGGAGTACTCCCGCACGACGGCTCGAAGGAAACCGTTTCGAATTTCGTTGAGCGAATCGTTTGGCGATGCGGTCCTTGGTCAGCGAGCGCGTCGCTCAGCGACACGTTCGCCGAGCATGGCCTTTATGACCATGCGGTCAACATACTGAGCTCTGTCATGTCAGCGACCGCAACGCCAGATCGACGACATCGGCCAGCTGAGCCTCGTCGTCCACCACTTTGCTCATGACGCGCAACCCCTGCGTCACACAGAGCAGATATCGGCCAACTTCGCCTTCATCGAGCGATGCGTCGAATTCGCCGGCTGCCTGACCGCGGATCACCGCTGCGGTCAGCAGCGTCGTCGTGCGCCGGTGGAACGATTCGATCTTCTCGCGCAGCGCGGCATCGTCCGGCTGCATCTCGAGCGTCGTGTTCGTGATGAAACAACTGCGCTGTCCGGAAAGCGCGTTCGTGATTTTCGCGTAGTGCAGCAGCGCTTCGCGCAGCGCCTCCATTGCCGAGCCCTCTGCGCTCAGCCGCGCGGCTAAACGTGCAATGACTCCGTCCGCGTAGTGCTCCACCGCGGCAAGCAACAGACCGCGCTTGTCGCCGAACACGCCATACAAACTTCCTCTGAGCACCCCCGTCGCTTCGCACAGATCGTCGATCGACGTCGCGTGGTAACCATGGTTCCAGAACGTCCGGCTCGCGCGGTCCAGCACTTCGTCGACATCGAATTCGCGTGGCCGGCCGCGCGGCGGGCGTGGCTCGTCGCGGGGCTTACGGGATCGAATGGCAGTAGTCATACTGCGATAATATGACTTACCAGTCAATAATTCAAGCCGCAAGGAAGTACGCGCGGGGCGGTCAGTGTGCGTTGTTCATTCTTCGAACGGCGTCGGACCTGCATCAGGTATCGTCACTTCGAACACATTCAGTGTCATTGCAACAAGTGCGTAATAGCCCAGCAGGCCCACCAAATTGACTGTCGTTGCCCGCCCGAATCGCGAGAGCGCAGCCTCGAACGTTCGATCGGAAACACGGCGGTTTTCGTAAAGCTCGCTGGCGAACGCAAAAATCAGTTCGTCGTCCGCATCGTCGAAGACAGGGCGTTCACCCGTTCGCAACGCCTCCGCGATAGCAGGCGACACCCCCGCATCGATGGCGATCGGATAATGAATCTGCCATTCGGCCTGAGCGCGCCAGCGAGCCGCCGTCACAAGAATTGCCAGTTCGGAAAGGCGCGTCGGCAATCCCGTTTCATAGCGACAGAACGCACCCAGCCGCTGGGCGTGTTGCGCAAACGCGGGACTCGCGATCCATGCAAGAAATGGCCCGTTGAGATTGCCGCGCGGGCCGGAAAGAATCTCGGCGAGCACGGCTTGCTGCTCGGCGCTCGCTGTCGCCGGATCGAACGTTGGCAACCGAGTGGCGTGGATGGTCGGATCGTTCAACGTGACTCCCCCATGACCGGAAGCGCGGCACCGCTCGATACGAGCGCCGCATCGATGGCATCGGCGAGCCGATCGCCAATGCGTTGAATATCGGCAGGCGTACAAATGAACGGCGGCGCCAACAGGACATGGTCGCCATACTTGCCATCGACGGTGCCGCCCATCGGATAGACCATCAGCCCGCGCGCCATCGCCTCGCGCCGGATCGCCGTGTGAACCTTGAGCGCTGGATCGAACGGCGCCTTGCTCTCGCGGTCCTGAACCAGCTCGATGCCGACGAATAGACCCCGCCCGCGCACGTCGCCAATGAACGGGTGCTGCTTCCATCGCTCGTCCAAGAGCGAACGCAACTGGTTGCCGCGGGCGCGAACGTTGTCGAGCAGGCACTCGTCGGCAATCACACGCTGCACCTCGAGCGCCGCGGCACACGCCGTTGCATGCCCCATGTAGGTGTGTCCGTGCTGAAAATAACCGGAGCCGCCGACGATCGCATCGTAAATCCGGTCGTCGACCAATACGCCGCCAATCGGCTGATACCCCGCACCGAGCCCCTTCGCGATGACGAGCAGATCGGGCACCACCCCTTCCTCCTCGCAGGCAAACATGTGGCCCGTGCGCCCCATGCCGCACATCACCTCGTCAAGAATCAGCAGGACGCCATATTTGTCGCACACCGCGCGGATTTTCTTGAAGTACTCGCGCACCGGCGGAACGGCGCCCGCGGTGGCTCCCACCACCGTCTCGGCAACGAACGCCGCCACGGTTCCAGGGCCAAGCGCAAGGATTTCGTGCTCCAGCTCATCCGCCAGACGTTGCGCGTAGGCAGTCTCGGACTCGTCTTCCCGCATCTCGCGGTAGGCGTAGCAGGGACTGACATGATGCGTTTCGGCCAACAGTGGCAGAAATGGCTCGCGCCGCCACGCATTACCGCCGATCGCGAGCGCGCCAAGCGTGTTGCCGTGATAGCTCTGCCGGCGCGCAATGAAATGCCGGCGCTGCGGCTCGCCGAGTTCGACGAAATATTGCCGCGCGAGTTTGAGCGCCGCTTCGATGCCTTCCGATCCGCCCGAGACAAAGTAGACATGCCCAAGCCCGTGAGGCGCCGATTCCACGAGCGTTTGCGCAAGCTCTTCGGCCGGCTCGCTTGTAAAGAACGACGTATGGGCGTAGGCGAGCGAGCGCGCCTGACGCGCCACGGCCTCGATCACGCGGCGATGACTGTGGCCGAGGCACGAGACAGCCGCGCCACCGCTTGCATCGATGTAGCGTTGGCCTTTCGAATCCACGATCTCGATGCCGTCTCCCGCCACCGCGACGGGCAGCGTTTGTTTAGGCATCCTATGAAAGACGTAAGACATGTAGTAAGCCTCGTGTCATGAAATGAATGAGCGCTCGACGAATCTTTCGAACAGCATTTGCCCGCGTCGATGAATGCGCATCGCGACGCCGCTGCTTTCGAGCGTCAGCAGGGCCGTCGCCAGCGTGTTTTCTCCATCTGGGTCGCGTGAATCGTCGCGATAGATCGGCAATCCGTCCGGCGCGCGATCGCGAAGCGTCCGTAGCAACGCTTCATCGTCCGCATCATCCTGCAGTCGGGGCAACAGCTGTGCCAGCCGCGTCTGCCTGTCGCGCGACGACGCCGTCACGATCTGCGATTCGCCGTTATGCTCGGGATGGATCAGATGGTTTGCATGGCCGTAGACGCCGTGAACCGGCACCATCGAACTGCCCCGCGCCGTCGCTTCGATACTGACGATTCTCGAATCGCCGGCGCAACCGACGGTATGGTGAAAGCCGCTCGCCGACGGCGTGCCGCGCAAGAGCGAAAGCGCCTCGTCGAGCGAGCGGGCGTCGAGCACCGCACGGGCCAGAATCATCCTTGGCACGCCGGCCACGCAATCGAGGATGCGAACGTTGTTGATCGTCTGCGCCAAGCCAGCACGCGTCACCGCGAAGGTATGCCCAGGCAACGAACCGGGATAGCAAAAGCTGATAAAGCCCGGTTGCCCCGCCGGCTTCGCATCGACCAGAAAGCAACGTCCCCGCTCCAGCAGGTACGGATCGCCATCCTCATTGTGGGCAATCGCCCGCCGCGACGCAGTCGCGACCGCCAGCGTCGTACAGCCGTCGGCCGCGCGATGGGTCAACTCGCCGCGGCAGTTCCAGACGAACAGATCGTCGGCGGGCCAGCCAAGCCCCTCGGCCATGCCATCGAGTTCGGCAATATATTGGGGAAACGCGGCTACCGCCGCCGCCCGCAACGCGGCGACGAACGGGTGGCCCCGCCAATGGCGCAACTTCTGCCACGCGGGGCTTTGCGCCATATAGGCGTCGAAATGAGGCCGGGCGAGTTCGCCCAGACGGCGTCCGATTTCGTGCGAATCGCCTTCGATCGGGAAGCACTCCAACTGCGACATAGCGGGCATAGCCAGGAACAGGTTGCCGCATTACGCGACGTGTTTTAGGAAGTTCTGCAAGCGCACTGTAGGCGGACGATCGAGCAGCGCGGCGGGCTGACCATCCTCAATGATGCGCCCTTCGTCCATGAACACCAACCGCGTGCCGACCCGCCGTGCAAAGCCGATTTCGTGCGTCACGACGATCATCGTCATACCTTCGGTCGCGAGATCCTGCATCACCTTCAGCACCTCGTGCCGCAACTCGGGATCGAGAGCGGACGTCGGCTCGTCGAACAACATGAGTTTCGGCCGAATCGCAAGCGCACGCGCAATAGCGACCCGCTGTTGCTGCCCGCCGGAAAGCTCCGAGGGGTAGTGTCCGGCACGTTCGGCAAGCCCCACCTTGCGCAACAACGCAAGCCCCTGCTCGCGCGCGGCGGCGCGCGTCGCACCGCGAACCTGTATCGGTCCGAACATGATGTTCTCGAGCGCGGTCATCTGAGGGAACAGATTGAATTGCTGAAACACCATACCGGCTTCGAGCCGGATACGATGGATATCCGCGCCCCGCCCTTTTACGCTGAGGCCGTCGACGAGAAGATCGCCGCCCGAAATTTTCTCGAGCGCGTTGATGCAGCGAAGCAGCGTGGACTTGCCCGACCCCGATGGCCCGAGCACGACGACGACTTCACCGGTATCGATTTTCAGGTCGATACCGTTCAGCACTTGCACCGCTCCGAAGTGTTTCGTCACGGATTTGAATTCGACCATGCTCATAGCATCCTCATCCTTCTTTCGACGACTCGCAGAACGAACGTCATCGCCCCGGTCAGAACGAGGTAGATGCAGGCCACCGCCGTCCATATTTCGACCGCCCGGAAATTGCCCGCAATGATTTCCTGCCCCTTGCGCGTGAGCTCGCCCACACCGATGACGATGAAAAGCGACGTGTCCTTCAGGCTTACGATGCACTGATTGCCGAGCGGTGGAATCAGGCGCCGAAACGCAAGCGGACCCACGATTTTCAGCAGCACGCGCGGCATCGACAAACCCATCGCCAGTCCGGCCTCGGTCAGTCCACGCGGGATCGAAAGAAACGCGCCGCGTACCACCTCGCCCAGATAGGCGCCCGAATTCACGGCAATCGCGACGATCGCCGCCGTCATGCCGTCGATCCGCACATGCGCCAAAAGCGGCAATGCAAAGTAGAGAAACATCACTTGCACCACGATAGGCGTGCCGCGAATCAATTCGATATACGCCTGCGCAAGCACATTCAAAGCGAGCGGCCCATAAGCGCGCGCAAGACCCGCGAGCAGGCCAACGGCGAAGCCGCCCGCAAGACCCGCCACCGCGATCCATATCGTCAGCTTCACGCCTTCGAGCAGATCGGGAAGGGCCCCCCAGATCACCGACCAATCGAACTCCACGTTCATGCTCCCGTGTTTCGTCGAGAACGGCGCGCGCACGTCATGTAGCGCACCACCACTTCGCTCGCCGCGGCATCATCGCGTTTGGAAGATGCCGTGCGCGTTGCTCAGGACTTCGGCGGCTCGGCGCCGAACCACTTGCGATAGAGCGTTGCGTACCGACCATCGGCCTTGATGCGCTTGAGTTCCTCGTTCACCTGTGAAACGAGCGGGCTGCCTTTCGGAAATCCGATGCCGTATTTATCGCCACTAACCGGCGCACCTGCCACTTTCACCTTGCCCTTGCCTGCCGTATTGACGAAGAACTGAACGTTCGGCGTGTCGTGCATCGCCGCGTCCACGCGTCCGGCCTCAAGCGCCATATACGCCTCGTCTGTATTGGGGAACTGGCGGATTTCCTTAGGTTTGAGGTGGGCTTTGATCCAGTCGATCGTCGCCGTTCCCGTTTTCGCGGCAATGACCTTGCCGTTGAGATCGTCGATCGAACGCACGGCCGTATCGTCGACGCGCACCATGGCGGCCAGACCGCTGTCGTAATACGGATCGGAGAAATCGATCACTTTCCTGCGCTCCTCCTTGATCGTCATGCCGGAGAGCGCGACATCGATGTTATGGGTCTGCAAAGCAGGAATGAGCCCGGCAAAGTCCATCGGCTGGATCTTGTAGGTCAAATGCAGGTCCTTCGCAATTTCGGCCCACAGGTCGATATCGAAGCCGACGTACTTGTCGCCCTGCTTGAATTCGAACGGCATGAACGACGTATCGGTGCCGACCGTGAGCGAGCTCTCCGACCACGCCGGAACCGCCGCCGATCCCAGCGCAAGCACCGCAATCAATGACATCAATAACGAACGACCTTTCATGTTGGCCTCCACTGCCTGTTGAATAGCTGCGATCGAGGCCGCCAAGGCAGCCCCGCGCATTTCGAAACGACACACCATGGAGCGAAGTCCGTATCGCAGCATCGTCAACGCTTGATGCGCAATCTCACTACACCGCAACATATGTTGTCACCGCGAATGCTATAACAACAAAAAGAATCGTCAAGAGGGATTTACGCGATGGCCGTCGAAATCAGGCGATTGGTGTGATAATTACTCGGTTTGCAACAAACGTTGTACCCTGGCGGGCAAGGTGGGAGGAGCGGAATCAGGGAGGGGAATGAATCGAGCTGGGCGCCCTCATCAGGGCCAGCAACGGAGCGACAAGCGATTCAGCGAGGGCGATAGCGTGTTTTTAAACCGACCGCATCTACTTGTGATCGAACAGCGCCTGCCACTGCGCTTCGGCCGCTCTGCGTTGCGCCTGCGTCAGCGGCGGAGCGACGGTGTTCCCTGGCCTCAGCATTTCTTGAAACTCGTAGTTCACGAATCCGCGGGAACCGACCGGAAGGCTCTCGAACATTCGTTCGACCTGCGCCGAGCGCGCGTGGCGAGCGTCTTCAGGCAACGCGGACAACGCAAACACAAACGCAGCGAGCGATTGAATTTCGATCTTTTTGGGTTCGACGTCGGGGCGCCGCTCTGTCAGCGGGGCCGGATTGGCCGCGAGGCGATCGAATTCGCGCGTGCGATCGCATTCATCGAGAGCGACGCTCGCGCAGGTGAGCGCGACGTGTACGCGCGCGGCGCGTGCGGATGCGAGTGCCGAAGCCGGCTGCGGCTCCCAGAATTTCTCGAAAATGTCATATAGCTTTTGGAATTTCTGTTGCCGGGCGGGCAAGGACACCTTGCCCAGCAGCGGCGCGAGAACAAGTGTCATCGACTCATGCGCGCGCGTGCCCTCCCCACCGCTCGAACGCTCGGGCTCCGCAAGCAACCAATCGAACTTTTCTTCGAACTGTACGCCGTCCTCCAATAAGTACGCACTCTGCGCCAGGTGGTTCACCACCGCATACCAAACGGATATAGCTTCGCCCCGCCGGTCGTCGAGCGCGTCAAAAATCTTCGATGCCACGTTGGGCGCAGTATCCGGCCCCATCCGAGCGAGCGATACATACGCCTGGCGATGATTCGGTGCCGCAATTTCGCCGATATCGTCGAATAGCCTCGTGAGCTCCGCTTCACCCGCCCATTGGTTTTGTGATGACAAATGAAAGGTGCTCGCGAGAATGCTCACCGCGACCTCGTAATGCATGTCGCTCATGCCGGCGCCCTGGGCGTCGCCGATCAGTTCCCGCAAGCGCGCGTAGTTGATCGGCAATCGAGATTGTTCGGATAAACCTGGGTGCAGAGCGTTTCGTGTTTCTTCGCCCGGGCCACGATGCATTTGCAACGACGAGCACGCCGTTTCGAGCAAGGCATTGGCAACGCGAAGCTGATGCGCGGGTTCCGCGATCTCTGCGACTACATCCGACAGCGTCTTCAGGAGCGCCAACTGCTCGTCCGGAGGGAGCGTCGAGATGCCTATCGACTCGGCACGCCCGAAGCGCTGCGCCGCCAAGTCAAGCGATCTCGCGTTCTCCCACTTGCGAATGCCGTCGCCTGCCGCTTCCCGTATTGCCGGCTCCTGCGTTTCGTCGCTGTCAGGCGCCGGGAACTGACGGTCACCGTCTTCCGTACGTCTCGCGCGAGCCTGTGGAAATCGCGTGTCCGGAGCACGAACCAGCGGTTCAGGGAGACCGGGCTCACTCCCCGCTTGAGCACCGGAACGGGTTGGATGCTCAATGTGTTCATTGCCGCTGCTTTCGTGAACGCCGCCTATCATCGCTGCCCTCGAAGTGGAAGCTACCGAGCAAATTGTAGGGCGGCCTCTATAGGGAAGCGGACGAGAAGCGAAGCCCTAAGCAACGGCGCGCATTTTCGGTCTATTGGTTCATTGTTGATTTGCCAGTAAGTGCCGACTTGTCAGTTGTCGCCGTTGTCACTGGGAGCCGGCTTCACAAAGACGCACAAGAACTGCGCGTCCCGGCCGATCACGCAACGTACGCGCCTTTGGCATGCAGCGCGCGCTCGGCCGCTTCGAGTTCCTCGACAGCGTGCGCGCCTTCAAGCGCCAGTAATTGAGCGACGAGCGATTCGGCGATGGCGGTGGCGGCAAGGAGGGAGGGGAAAAACGATGGGCTTTCGTGCGAAAAGATCAGTACCTGATCGGCGTTGAGCGCAATTGGAGAAACCGCGCTATCGGTAATCGCGACGAGGCGGCTGCCGTTTTCGAGCGCCGCTTCGGCCACACGGGCCGCTTCCACCGAATACGGTGCAAAACTGATTACCACGGTCGCACTGTCGTGCCCGATGCTTCGCAACTGCATCTCGAGCGTGCCGCCTTCGCCCGACAACAGCGAAACGGTCGGCCTGAAAAGCCGATAACCGTAGACGAGACCGAACGCGACCGCATAACAGGATCGGAAACCGGCGACATGGACGTGCTTCGCGCGCCGCAACAGCCGCGCCGCCTGCACGAGTCCGCGTTCGTTGTATGCGGCGGTGGAAACGAGGTTGTGTTGCTGCGCGATCAGCAAATCGTGAGCGAAGGAATCTTTTTTCGTCCCCGCGACGAGCGATCTGGCACGCGCAGTCATCGGCTCTGGCCGCGTGCGCAGGCGCGCGACGAACAATTCGCGCAACTCGTTCCAACCGGGAAAGCCGAGCAGCTGCGACAAACGCACCAGGGAAGCGGGCTGGACTTGCGCGCGCTCGGCGACCTTGCGCATCGACAAGACGGCGACCTCGTCCGCGTGATCGAGCAAAAACCCGGCACCGGTTTGATACTGCGGGCTCAGCTCCGTGAAACGCGCGCGGATGAGCGCAACGAGTTCGTCGAAAGTTTGCGGCATGCGGTGGTGTCGAGATTGCAGTGACGACAACAGATGTTACCATCGCACGCCCCGGCAGATCTATGACACGACAGCCGGAACGTCCACAACATTGTCGTCGTCATTGACCAGGGCAGCCTCATAGGCAATCTGCTGGCGAAACCACTTGTCGCGCAGCACCGGGTCCGATTCGATCTGGCGAGCAATTGCGAGGCTCTCCCGATATTCCGCGGCGGCGGCCGTCATCGTCCACGACACACTAAGTCCCATCTCGTCCAAACTGGCCCGAAGGTCAGCAAGCCCGACGCGGAAGAATTCCTTGCGCGGGTTGACCTTATTGACCTGAGCCTCGAAGAACTTGCGATGCAGCGTTCTTTCGAGTTCCGGTGCGTTCTCAGACCAAATCATTGCATGGACGTCGAACGCAAACGGAACGCTTGCATCTCCCAGCTCGCGAACGCGATCCATAGGCTCGAGGCGGCGCGTAAGGCCAACCTTGTAGACATGCTCGCCGAACGACCCAATGTTCGAGATGATGTAGACGTGCCCAGCCTTGGTCTGTTGCGCCATTGAAAGCGCACGCTGGTTTTTCTCCTCGGCTTGTCGAAGTTTTTCGGCGAGTTCTGCGAGCTGGACCTCGAACTGCGCCTTCTGTTCTTCGGTTGCACGTGCGATCTGGCCTTGCGCTTTTTCCATCGCGCGTCGAATCAACTCTTCTTCTTTCGCGGCTTCCCGCATAGCGCGCTCGTATTCACGGCGAGCCTTCTCTTCCTCACGCATCTGCTCCCGAATCTGTCGCTGCTCCTCTTTTTCACGCTCACGCAGCTCATGCATGCGCACCGTCCAGATAAGCTCGTCGATCCTGGCATCGACGTACTCTTTCAAAATCCGCGCACTGCGGAATGCCGCGCCGTTGTGATTGACGAGCGCAGCAGCATCCTTGATTTCCTGCTCGAGAGTGCCGAAGTTGTCGATCTTGGCACGCGAAAGGATTGAGTCCACTTTTCCGTTGAATGCGTCCACAACAAATCTGATGGCCGTATCACGGCGGATCTTCTCCACATAATCGCACTCGGCTGCCCGCTTTTGCGTCGCCATCAGCTTCGAGTAGTCACGTACGAGCTTCAACTGCCTCCCCGCCTCGGTATGAGAATACGATTCTGCGAGTTCATCCAGAAGACTGTGGCTTGGGATCATGTACGCATCACCGTAACCTTCAATGACGTTCCTCATCGCGGCCGCCGTTGCAGTCAGCCGGTCGGCATCGTGAAGCGCCCTCAGAGCATCTCCGCCAATTTCGTCAGCTCGCTTGCGGGCGTCTTCGATCACCTTCGCCGCCTGGGAACTCGCCCGGGAAACCAATTGTTCCGCTTCGCTGCGCTTCTGTCTCGCCTCCGCGCCAGCCTCTGCCAGAAGGCGAGCGGCCTCCTCACGAGCAGCTGCGAGCGATTCAGCAGCCTTGCTCGTAGCGGAAGCCAGGGTCGCGGCAGCCTCAATTTTGATTCGCTCTGCTTCGACCGATGTGTCGCGGATGTCGATAAACCGGGACAGAGAGTCCCTGTCAGCTTCCATCGCGGCTAGACGCCCCGTTAACCCGGCAATTACACGTGCATTTTCTGCGTCGTTCTCGTCTTTGGACGCGCGCAGCGCCGCGAGCCTCATCCCGAGCTCAGCGGCCTCCTTCCGAAGTGCCGACAGAGCCTTCGACACGACCCGATATCGCCAGAGCAGCAGCGCCACGGCAACAAATAGAATAATCAAAGTCAATTCCATGATCTCTCTTAACAATGCTCGGCCATAAAGCGTTTAACCGGCGACGAACACGCTGGCGGAACCGCTCAGCGAGAAAACCTGGTGAGTAGGTCAAAGGCGCGGTTGATTTCCTTCGACTTGCACTCGGCGAGCTCCCGGAATTCCGGGCCCAGGCTACTGACCTTATCCGGGTGATACTGCGACATACGTTGGCGATATGCCGCACGCAGTTGATCAGGCGTAAATGGGCGGGTCAACTGAAGCACGCGACAAGCTTCGTCGATGGGATCAACGCGTTGCGCTTCCGGCTGCGGGGCCGGCTTGGGACCACTGCCGCTGCCAGCGGATGATGCCGATTCGGAGGTCTTCTTTTGCAGGTGCTCGATGATGGCCCCGACTACCCAGAAACCGACCAGCGCTGTAATCACGAGAACGGTTATTTTCATTGCGAAAGTCCGCCGATGCGCACGTAGATGAGCATCTCGAGTTCTGCGAGAAGCGCAAGGTCGTCGGGGTCGTCGCTGGCCCTTCTCAACTCCTGGAGGTGAGCAGACAGATCTTGAAGGTCTACGGCCGTCAGTTCAGTGTCCGAACGAAGAAAATCGACAAGCGGCACAGGTCCCAAATAGCGTTCACTGAGCTTACGACAAAGATGTGCCCCGTACGGCAAGCACAACAGAGGCTCGAGAAGAATCTTCCAATGCTTGCGAAGGCGAGTACGATCCGTCTGTTTGCTCGCGTTGAATAGCGCAGCGAGTCCAACCGCGTATAGGGCATACGCCGATGCCGCCATGGCAAGGAAGATAAGATCCGCACCGCGAGTCAAGACCCACGTCGGAATGATGAAAACGACGATACAGGTAACTGCGAGCAGAAAAGGCCGGGCAAACCGCATCAGCGCTGCCAGTTCGTGCGCGGCTCTGGCGAGCTCGTTCATTGCGCCTGGTCGGCTCTGCGCCAGCAACTCGACATCGGCCATCGGCCAAAATGAGTGCATCGGGTAGACTACCAGGGCGAAACGCCGGCCAAAGGCCGCGCGCCATGATGGAAAGCGCACACGCGTCCGCCCCGGGCCCAGGTATGCAACACCCTGCCCAGGACCTTTGAGCAGTAACATCCCGCTGGCAAAGAGCCCCCAGACGGCAACCGCGAGCAGGCGGTTGTAGTCGCCAAGTAGAGCACTCACGAACTGCGCCGTTTGAACAGCGACTTCACCCCGGCAAGCAGGGCAACAGCTGCGCCGGCCACGATCTTCCATCCAGCGGCCAGTACGCCAACTACCCACTTCCAGGCACCAGTCTTGACGGCGGCGGCCGCCGCGCCGCCGACAATGAGGCCTGTCAATCCGTACTCGGCGATCTTGTCGCCATTGCGAAACTCTGCATAAGTTTGGTCGGGGTGGAACGAAAAGCCGTCGAGCTGCGTCTTCAGTTCGGCAACGGCCTGATCCAGGTTAGCCGGGTCCGTCACCAGTATGACGGTCGCCACTCCCGTACGCGAAAGGACCTTCGTCGTGTAGTTCACGACTTTCTCGCCGTTGGTCTCGCTCAGAGTTGCCCAAGAAAGCCGCTTGGTATCCGCCTCGTAGTGCGGCTCTACTTGCCAACCAATGAGGCGCAGCTCAGACCAGCCACGTTTGCGACGTTCTTCATTCGAGAGCTCACCGCCCTTCTTGAGCTGTTCCAGAATTGCAGTCGGATCGATCCGCTCGTCGTCCTTGATGTGGCCGGTGTCCTCATAGCGGATGACGGAAAACCACCGCTTCAGTCCTTCTGGCGCATATAACCACGTGTCGTGAACTCCCGGGTTGTGCATCTCGTCCATCAGGCGGGTTGTATCCGCAGGGTCGAGTGATAAATAGCCCGGGCTTACCTTCCATGTACCAACCGACGCTATTTGCTGGCTATAAGGTCCGCGATGCGGGTCCTTAACTACAGCGTCGTCGGCTTGCGCAGCGGTGATAAATAGAACCGCCATCGCGGACAGCAGCAGACGCTTACCGGTTTGTGCGACTGATGACGGACGTACCCCTCCCCCGAACGATCTATCCATGACTCTCTCAGCTGTAATGTTTTTGTTATCCGCTGCGCATCGATTCCCGTTCAGGCGCGAGCCGCACTCGCACCCCGTCCGTCACAAAGGGGCCGCCCTGACGCAGGCCGACTATCTCAATGCAAAGCGATCTGGATGCCTACAACATCGGATAACGGCGGGATCGTACTGAACTTTAGATGCCTTGAATCCGGATCGCGCAAATTTTAAGGCGCTCGCTAACGCCCCGTCTCGTCCGCGAGACCCGCCCGCCGCCCCATCACAACACCGCAGCCACCCGCACATCCGACTTATCCGCCGACGCCACGATCTTGCCGCCCACCCGGCTGAACGTGATCGTCACGGTCTTGCGTCCTACCCGCAGGTTGCGCACTTCGAGCCAGTCGATCCCCTCCGGCAATGCCGGCTGTTCGATCATGATCTGCTCGCGCTGAGCATCGATCGTCAAACCAAGGCAGGCTTCGAGCATCATGAACGGAGCCCCGGCCGCCCAGGCCTGCGGCAGGCAGGCTACGGGATAAGCCGTGGGCGGCTCGCCACGCTCGCGCATGAATCCGCAAAAAAGCTCCGGCAGGCGCATATCGAAGTTCACCGCGGCCTCGAAAAGGGCCTGCAGCAGCTGCACCGCCGCCGGTTTATCGCCGTAGCAGGCCAGTCCGCGCGCGCATAACGCATTGTCGTGCGGCCAGACGGAACCATTGTGATACGACATCGGATTGAAACGCGGCTGGTTCGCGGCCAGCGTACGCATACCCCAGCCAGTGTGAAATTGTGTCGATGCGAGCTTGCGCGCCACCGCCTCGCCACGCTCGCGCGACGGCAGCCCGAATGCAAGCAAGTGCCCGGCATTCGAGGCCAGCACGCGGCACAGCTCGCCATGACCGTCGAGCGCGATGCCATAAAATCCGGCCTCCGGCATCCAGAACAGCGCCTCCACGCGCTCTCGCAACGTCTCCGAGCGTGCGGCATAGCGTGCGGCCGCGTCGACCAGACC
>CBJLAJ010000017.1:0-56676 GCA_966421005.1 uncultured Paraburkholderia sp. | reverse complement strand
TTCTCAATTGCCCGTCGATCTGGAATGAATGAAAAACTGACGTCTAATATTTTTGGAATAATCAGATGAAGATATATGCCAGATGAATTTCGATTTGCATCGCCGAAATTTCTCATTTCCTCTTTGATGCCGCGGCGACGATCACTCAGCATGTGGGTGCAAATCCCTTCACCGCTGGCCGGGAAAGGCGACCGATTCTAACGGATGGCAATCCGTTGAGCAATAGATTTGGGTTATCTCGAAATAATGCCGAACAGCTATACTTCTCTTTGTCCTATTATTTTTATCGACACTTCATCTCAATTATAGTTTGTGATAGGTGACGAATGTGATCGTTATCGAAATCGGATGACCCAAAATGGGCAATGCGTGACGGCGAGCAATGTGATGACACGAATCGGCCCATGGGCGGATGAGCAAAGAGGTGCCGTGTCCAGCATTTGGACAGCGTTCGGCTCAAGGAAGGTACCGATGTGCGGATCGACGTGAGGACTTCCGCCCACCCGGCGCATCGCCGCTTCGGCGTCAGCGTAGCCGAGCGCTGCAGCAACCTCTTCGGCGATAAACCATGGCTCGGCAGGTCGTCGGCAGTGACCGCGAGGAGGACGGCGCAGGACTCATATCCGCCTAAGCGGCGGGTTGATCGCCTTCAATTGCATCCATACGCCGTGCAATAACGGCTGAACGATCGTCCCTGGGAATTGGTACCGTTGATGATGCGCGATCCGTTTCCCAAATTCATGATGTTCTCGTTCCAACTCGCACCGTTGGCAGCCGTGCCGTTGATGTATGTGTTGTTGCCATAGGTATTCGCCGTTTCGTTCCACGAGCTACCGGTTTGCGCGTTATATCCGTGGACCGTCGTCGTGTTTCCAAACCGATTGACCTGATATGAATTGCCGTTGTTGTCTGTGCACGTCTGCATCGTCGGGCTACCGAAGCAGTTTGCATATGCGGAAGCGCTAAAGGCGGCAATAAGAATAGTTACCGCCGAAAGAAGTATGCGGTTCATGAAATCCCCCGTGTGGTCTTGGTCTCCTACGCGATTCATCATATAACACGTTCACCGGAACACAACGGAGAGCAAACCACTAGGTCGCTCCGCAGTATGCTGATGATCGATTGGTCTCAACGACCGAGCATGATCAAGGACTTGCAACTGATCTGCGGCACCTTCTAACGGTCCAGACGCAGAATGGCGAGACGAGTGGCGGCCCGGCCAGGAGTGGATGGACCCGTTACAATCGCGAGGTTGACTGGACAACGTGGGCGAACTGCTTTGGAACTATGTCCGCATCGATAGCTTGACGAACTGGTCGGTGCTGGGGATCAGGAAAATGATCGGGCGCCGACCCGACCGGCGCCAGCCAAAGGAATCGCCTTTTCGCCGCGATTAATCTGCATTCATCCCGTAAATACACGGACATCAATGTGTGATGTAGACAGGATTGTCTTCTGGAGTACAGACGTGAAAGCCGTGCGCTATTTAGCAGTGACGTCAAAATCGTCGAAGTCTAATGCGATGCTCGCGAGGATATTTGCGAATCCCTGAACGTCAAGCTTTCCTTCTGCGACATGCACCATGTCGTCCTCAAGACGGGCATTGCGTTCGACGTTAATTTCCTGGAGTTTCAGATATGTGAGAGCTGCGACCAAGGCGGTCCGCTTGTTGGCATCGTTGAAGATGTGGCCGCGCGCAATTGCGACGGCGTACATTGCTGCGATGCCGAAAACGTCGTTCAGACTGGCATATGCAGCCCAATTGTCGATCCGAGCGAGTGCGCTTTCGAGTCCGGCGAACCCGGGTCCTGCAAAACCCGGGAGTCCTGGTTCCTCCAGAAGGATCTCTTCGTGAATCTGCAGGACGAAAGCGGCGTCAAGCACGTGTCAGCGCTTCGCGAGCGCCTTGATGACGTCGCGATGCTCGTTGATGACTGCGCGAGCTGCGGAAATGACCGTGCGTCGATCCGACTCGGTGGCAACACGAACCACTGTCTTCGGAGCAATCATCGGACGAACCGAACTCGACACCTGCTTCTTTGTGTCTTTGTCGTTCATAATGACTCTCCGTTGGGGGTTGAGCATGCCTAACGGCATTCTACAAGCAATTCTTCAATTTGGTTGGCCCCCCCACGAGGAATCGAACCTCGATTTCAGGTTTAGAAGACCCGTGTTCTATCCGTTGAACTATGGGGAGGCGAAGCCGTCATTGTACGGCGCCGCGAACGCTGCTCGCGTCGGGGGCAGGATTATAACCGATCGGCTGCAGGGCAACCGACCGGGCGCATAGCCGACCTTGCGCTCAAACCGGCTGCGGATGCATCAGGAACCAGACGAGGCAAAACGCTCCAACAAGCACGCAGTAGACACCGAACGCCGCCAGACGCCCGCGTCCTTCGAAATACCGCATCAAGAATCGCACACTCAGATAGGCGGCAATCGCGGTCAACACGCCCCCCAGCGCCGCATCTGCGAGCTGCCCCGGCGCGTGAAACAGCTTCGGCAGTTCCAGCACCCCCGCCGCAAAAATAATCGGCGTGCCAAGCAGAAATGAAAATTCCGCCGCCTTTTCGGCAGTCAGACCCGCCGCGTTACCGGCGATCATCGTCAGCCCGCTGCGCGAAAAACCGGGCACGAGTGCCCCGATCTGAGCGAGCCCCACCAAAAACGCCTGTTTGTAAGTCAGCTTTTCGGGCGGTCGATGCGCGCGAGCACGCTGCAGCCGGTCCCCAATCCACAACAAAATCCCATTCACGATCAACGCAATCGCCACGATTCTCAGGTCGTGAAATACCCGCTCGAGGCGCTTTTCGAGCACCAGCCCAACGATTCCGGCAGGAATCGTGCCTATGATGAGCGCCCACATCATGTGTCCCTCGTCGTTGCGGCGCCCGCCGAGCATGGCAAACCACCCCGCGAACAACTCGATCCAGCGCTTGCGGAAGTACCAGAGCAGCGCGAGCGCCGTGCCGAGGTGCAGCGCAACAAGAAACGGAATCAGCTGCGGCGCATGCTTGTCGATGTGCATGCCGACCAGCGCAGGCGCAAGCAGCGTATGCCCCAGGCTGCTGACCGGGAAGAGTTCCGTGACGCCCTGCAGGACGCTCAAAAAAATCAAAAAGGCAAGTGTCACGCGTCGGTTCCTTTTTTTCTGACAATAATGGTGAAATAGAGCAACGGCGCCCCCGGCCCACCAAGGCGCTCGCGCGAAGCGCGAGCGATTATGCCCATCGGGTAAGGCTGCGCCAAGCCACAGCCTCAATTTTTTACGATCAAAATGTGACCAAAAACGTCATGTGTCAGTCATAATCGGCTCCGATAATCGTTGCGCCGAAAACGTTTTCATCTCTCAGCTCTACCGGGACGGTACCCACTGCGATGAAACATACCATCAAGGACGTGGCCGCTTACGCCGGCTTCTCGATCGCGACGGTGTCGCGCGCCATCAACGCACCGCATACGGTCAACCGTGTGACGCTCGCGAAAATTCGAGAGGCGATCGAGGCACTCCAATTCCGGCCGAGCCCGCTCGGCCGCCAGTTGCGCGGCGAGCGCACGCGGCTCGTCGGCATCGTACTGCCCACGGTCGCGAACCCCGTATTCGCGCAATGCCTGCAGGGCATCGACGATCTCGCCTCGAGCCAGGGTTACCGGCTCATGCTGATGACCACGCAGTACGATGCCGCGCGCGAGCGTCACGCCATCGAGACGCTGCTCGCGCAGCGCGTAGAAGGGCTCGTACTCACCGTCGCCGATGCGGATACCCACCCGCTGCTCGACGAGCTCGATCGCGACGGCATGCGTTACGTGCTCATGCATAACGACACGATCAGACGGCCGTCGGTCTCGGTAGACAATCGCCGCGCGGCGTTCGACGCCGTCAGCATGCTGATCGAGCACGGTCATGAGCGCATTGTCATGCTGGCCGGCACGCTCGCCGAATCGGACCGCGCGCGGCTGCGTTTTCGCGGCTACGAGGAAGCCATGCGGCGCGCCGGTCTCACGCCGGCGCCGGCGCTCGAAGTCGATTTCAACGCCGACGAGCTCGCGCCGTCGGTGCTCGCGCATCTGAGCACGGGCGCGCATCGCCCGACCGCGCTCTTTTGCAGCAACGATCTCCTCGCCATGGTCGTCATGCGCGGGCTGCGGCGCGCCTCGTACATGGTGCCCGGCGACATGTCGATCGTCGGCTTTGACGGCCTGGCCATCGGAGAGCTGCTCTCGCCTCCGCTCGCAAGCGTTTGCACCCCGAATCGTGAAATCGGCAGCACGGCCTGGCGACGTCTCATGGCGCGCATCGAGGGTGCCGACGATGGCGAGTCGCTCTCGCTGCAGCTGCCGCACACGCTGCGCATGGGCGGAACGATCGGCGCGCTGTCCAGCACCGGCGGCTCCTCGTTCCCGGCGCGACCCGCCGTCTGAACGGACATATCGAGCACACCGAACGCATCTGCAGCAACGCCGCGCTTCGCTTCCTACGCGAAGCGCGTGTTTCGTCCTTCCCCTTCTGTTTGCATGCAAGGAGACCTCACGTGATATGTCGTCCCGCTTCCATCCGGGCCAGACTGACAAGCCTCGTCGTTGCGAGCGCCGCGGCCATCGGCGTTGTCGGACTGTCGTTCGCCGCCACGGCGCAGGCCGAAGAGACAGCGATCTGCTACAACTGTCCCCCCGAATGGGCCGATTGGGCCAGCCAGCTCAAGGCGATCAAGGAGAAAACGGGCATCACGGTGCCCTCCGACAATAAAAACTCGGGCCAGGCCATCGCTCAGCTCATGGCCGAGAAAAACAGCCCCGTGGCGGATGTCGTCTACCTCGGCGTATCGTCGGCGTTTCAAGCGAAGGACAAGGGTGTCATCCAGCCCTACAAGCCCGCGCATTGGAATGACATCCCCGCCGGGTTGAAAGATCCAGACGGCTATTGGTTCGCGATCCATTCGGGCACGCTCGGCTTTTTCGTCAACAAGGACGCGCTGGAAGGCAAACCCGTGCCGCAATCGTGGGCCGATCTGCTCAAACCGGAATACAAGGGCATGGTGGGCTACCTCGATCCATCGAGCGCGTTCGTCGGCTATGCCGGCGCCGTTGCGGTCAATCAGGCGCTGGGCGGCACACTCGACAACTTCAAGCCGGGCCTCGACTGGTTCGAGAAGCTCAAGAAGAATTCGCCGATCGTGCCGAAGCAAACGGCCTATGCGCGCGTACTCTCGGGCGAGATTCCGATCCTCATCGACTATGACTTCGACGCTTATCGCGCCAAGTACAAGGACAAGGCGAACGTGGCTTTCGTGATCCCGAAGGAAGGGACGATCACCGTGCCCTACGTCATGAGCCTCGTCAAAGGCGCGCCGCATGAGGCCAACGGCAAGAAAGTACTCGACTTCGTGCTGTCCGACGAAGGCCAGCGGCTTTGGGCCAACGCTTACCTGCGTCCGGTACGCGCAAGCGCGATGAGCAAGGAGGCGGCCGCCAACTTTCTGCCAGCCAGCGAATACGCGCGCGCCAAGCCCGTCGACTTCGCCAAAATGGCGCAAAAGCAGCAGCAATTCGGTCAGGATTACGTCAACATAAAATAACGCGCGTCGCGCGCACAGGCAGGCCCGCCCGGGCGCCGCACCGCTTCTGGCGGCGCCCGGGCGGTGGTTCCCGGCGCCGCCTTACCGCGGCTTTCGACATGCAAGACATCACTTTTCCTCTGCACTGGCGTATCGCACTCGTGGCTCCGGCGCTCGCGGTCTTCCTGGCGTTCTGGCTGCTGCCCATGGGCGCGCTCGCTCAAGTCAGCGCCAACGGACACGCCTTTGGGACGTACCGCGCATTGCTTGCCAATCCGCGATACATGGGCAGTCTCGGCGCAACCGTCGCGCTTTCGGCGGCCGTCACGCTCGTCACGCTCGTGCTATCGGTCATCGCCGGCTTGTTGCTCGCGCGCCGCACGTTCGCCGGTAAAGGCACGCTCGTCGCGCTGCTCACATTTCCGCTCGCATTCCCGGGGGTCGTCGTCGGCTTCATGGTCATCATGCTGGCCGGCCGTCAGGGGCTCATCGGCGCGGTCTCCGAAAAACTCACCGGGGACAAATGGGTGTTCGCCTATTCGATGGCCGGTCTTTTCTGCGGGTATCTCTATTTTTCGATTCCGCGTGTGATCGTCACGGTCATGGCTTCGGCGACGAAGCTCGATCCCGCGCTCGAGGAAGCCGCTCGTTCGCTCGGGGCGTCGTCCTGGCAAGTCATGCGCGATGTGATACTGCCCGGCCTCGCGCCCGGGCTCATAGCGGCAGGTGCCATCTGCTTCGCCACGGCGATGGGCGCGTTCGGCACGGCGTTCACGCTGGCCACCGACATCGACGTGCTGCCGATGACGATCTATACCGAGTTCACGCTCAACGCAAACATGGTGACAGCGGCCGGTTTGTCCATCGTTCTCGGCCTCGTGACCTGGCTCGTGCTCGCGCTCGCGCGCAGCATGACGGGCTCGACCGTTGCGGCCACGGCATGAAGCGCGTATGAGCGTACCCTTCGATACGAAAGCCGACACCCGGCGCGGCGTGCGCGACCCAGCGCGTCGCAGCGGCGCGCGGCATCTGCTCGCGCTCGGTCAATGGGCCGTCACGCTGGCGCTGACGGCGTTTCTCGTGGTGCCCGTCGTCATGTCGATCATGGCCGGTCTCACCGTCAATTACTTTCGCGGTATTTCGAGCGGCTTGACACTGCGCTGGGTCGGCGAGGTCTGGTCGCAATACCACGCATCGGTTTTCCTGTCGCTCGAAGTGGCAGCGGCCACCCTCGTCATCACGCTCATCACGGGCGTGCCGGCCGCTTATGCGATCGCCCGCAGCAAAACGCGCGCGGCACGCATCGTCGAAGAGCTGCTCGTCTTGCCCGTGGCCCTGCCCGGGCTCGCTTCGGCCCTCGCGCTCATCATCGTCTACGGCGGCTACGCGCCATTTCGCACGAGCGTCGCCTTCATCGTCGCGGGCCACGTCGTCTTCACGCTGCCGTTCATGGTGCGCGCCGTCGCGGCAGTCGCCGCGAGCGCCGATCTGCGTGTGCTCGAAGAAGGTGCCGCCAGTCTCGGCGCCACATTCTGGCAGCGCTTCGCGACCGTCGTGCTGCCGAATTTGCGCCCGGGCATCGTGGCCGGCGCGCTCGCCGTCGTCACGCTGTCGATCGGCGAGTTCAACCTCACGTGGATGCTGCATACGCCCACCACGAAGACGCTGCCCGTCGGTCTCGCCGATACCTACGCCTCGCTGCGTATCGAAATCGGCAGCGCTTATACGATCGTCTTTTTTCTCATGACGATGCCATTGCTCGTGGCCATGCAGTGGCTCGGCCTCGATGCGACCGGTCAGCGCGCCAGCGCCCGTCGCTAACTCTTCTCGTTTGCCGCGATGAAATTCACTCCCGTTCCGATCACGCTGACGCACTGTGCGAAAACGTTTCAAGTCACGCGTGTGCTCGAACCGATCGATCTCTCGATCGAAGCCGGCGAGACTGTCGTGCTGCTCGGGCCGTCCGGCTGCGGCAAGACCACGACGCTACGCATCGTCGCGGGACTCGAAACCCCCGATGCGGGCGGCACGGTCGAATTCGGTGACGACGACGTCACGCATTTGCCGATCGAGCGCCGACAAGTCGGCATGGTCTTCCAAAGCTACGCGCTGTTTCCCAATCTCAACGTACGGGGGAACGTCGGCTACGGATTGCGGATCGCCAAAACGGAGCCCTCGCTCGCGCGCCGGCGCGTGGATGAGCTGCTGGCAATGATGCGGCTCGAAGCGCACGCCGACAAGCCGATCGACAAGCTCTCCGGCGGCCAGCGCCAGCGCGTCGCGCTCGCGCGCGCGCTGGCGCGCGAGCCCCACGTGTTGCTGCTCGAAGAGCCACTTACGGCGCTCGACGCGAAGCTGCGCGATACGCTGCGCCGCGAAATGAACGCGCTGCTGCGCGGCCTCGGTGTGACGACGATCTACGTCACGCACGATCAGGCGGAGGCGATGGAGCTCGGCGACCGCATCGTCGTCATGAGCGCCGGGCGCATCGAGCAAGTGGGCACGCCCCGCGATATCTATTACCGGCCCGCGAACCGCCACGTCGCGCAATTCGTGGGCACGTTGAACCGGCTCGCCGGTCAGCGGCACGACGCGCATCTGACGACCGTCGGCGGCTCGATCGTGCTGCCCGCATCGTTGGCGAGCGGCAGCGGTGCGTCCGCCGGCGCAACGCCCGAGGGTGAAGTCGAACTGTTCTTCCGCCCGGAAGATGCGCGCCTCGTTGCACCCCTTCGGGCTTCGCTGCGCGGCGTCGTCGAGACCGTCGCATTCCTTGGCGAGCGCACGCGCGTGACAGTGACTGGCGCCGCACCCGATGCGCTCGTTATCGATGCGGGCGGCCGTTTCCCGCTTACACCTGGCGATGCCGTTGGCATCGAGATCAGCTCCGATGGGCTCATCGCACTCGCTTGAGCGCGTCGGTACGGACATTTTTTCGATCACGGAACCTTCATGCTGCTGGCTCATATCAGCGATCTACATATCAAACGCCCCGGCGCGCTGGCCTATCGACGCGTCGATACGGCCGCGGCCCTCACGCGCACCGTCGAGCGGCTCAACGCACTGACGCCGCGCCCGGAAGCCGTGGTTGTCACGGGCGATCTCGTCGACCTCGGCACCGTCGAGGAGTATCGGCACCTGCGCTCGCTGCTCGCGCCGCTTGCCATCCCGTGCTATCTGATGATCGGCAATCACGACGAGCCCGAGGCGTTGCGCGAGGTGTTCGCCGATCATGCGTATCTGCATACGGGCGATACCTGCTTGCAGTACGCCGTCGATATGGGCCCGTTGCGGCTCATCGCGCTCGACTCGAGAACGCCGGGTGCGAGCTCGGGCATGTTGGATGACACGCGCCTCGGATGGCTCGAAGCTCAGCTCGAAGCGGCGCGTGCGCAACCCGTCGTAGTCGCCTTGCATCATCCGCCGTTCCTCTCGGGTATCGGCCACATGGATCGGCAGCGTCTCGACGCAACCTCGAGTGCGAAGCTCGCCGGCATCATCCGCCGTTTCGAGAACGTCGAGCGCGTGATCTGCGGGCACGTGCACCGGCCCATCGTCACGCGCTTCGCGGGCACGATCGCGATGTCGGTGCCCTCCCCCGCGCATCAAGTGGCGCTCGATTTGCGTGACAGCGCCCCCTCGGCATTCCGGCTCGAACCGCCGGCGTTCGCACTGCATCAGTACACGAGCGAGGCAGGGCTCGTCTCGCATCACGCCTACGTCGACGAAGGCGCGGGCCCCTATCCATTTTATGAACCGAGCGGCAAGCTCATCGATTGAATCGGCCCGTGCCTCAGTCAACTCAGTCAACTCAGTACCTTGCCTCGCTCAACCGATCCGGCTGACGCCGAAACCGCGCGCCACTATTCGCGCGGTCTCCTCATGCTGCTCGCGACGATCGCAGGCGTCTCGGCCGCGAATATCTACTTCAACCAGCCGCTGCTCGACGACTTGCGCGCCACCTATACGGGCGAAGCGGCTTGGGTCGGCTCGGTGCCTGCCGCCACGCAACTCGGCTATGCCGCCGGCATGCTGCTGCTCGCACCGCTTGGCGACCGGTTCGATCGCCGGCGCCTGATTCTCATGCAGATTGCCGGCCTCATGCTGGCGCTCAACGTGGCCGCGCTCGCGCCGACACTTGCCATACTGGCTGTCGCGAGCTTTGCGATCGGCGTGCTTGCCACGATCGCGCAACAGGCCGTCCCGTTCGCGGCGGAGCTTGCTCCCCCGGCCGAGCGCGGTCACGCGGTCGGCACGGTCATGAGCGGTCTTTTGCTGGGCATCCTGCTCGCGCGGACTGCGGCGGGATTCATCGCTCAGTACCTGGGCTGGAGAATGGTGTTTGCCGCATCGGTCGTGGCGCTGCTCGCGCTGGCCGCCGTCGTGATCGCGCGGCTGCCGAAGAGCCGTCCCACGTCGACACTTTCGTATAGCAGGTTGCTGGCCTCCATGTGGCAACTCGCGCGAGAGTTGCCGGGCCTGCGCGAAGCGTCGCTGACGGGCGCCGCGCTCTTCGCTGCATTCAGTGCATTCTGGTCGATCCTCACGCTGCTGCTCGCGCGGGCTCCGTTTCATCTCGGGCCGCAGGCGGCGGGGCTGTTCGGCATCGTCGGCGCGGCCGGCGCACTGGCCGCGCCCCTGGCTGGGCGCTTTGCGGACAAACGCGGCCCGCGCGCCGTGATCTCGCTGTCGATCGTGCTGGTCGCGTTATCGTTCGTTGTCTTCGGCCTTTCGGCAACGAGCATTGTGGGGCTCATCGTCGGCGTCGTCGTGCTCGATATCGGCGTGCAAGCGGCGCAAATCTCGAACCAGGCGCGCATCTATGCGCTCAAGCCCGAAGCGCGCAGCCGCGTCAATACCGTATTCATGGTCTGCTACTTCATCGGAGGCGCGACAGGCTCTGCGCTCAGCGCGCTGGCGTGGCGCCGCTTCGGCTGGACGGGCGTGTGCGCCACGGGGTTCGCCTTCGCGCTCGTCGCCGCGGCGCGCCATGCGCCCTGGCGCAAATCGGCCGGCTGAGCCGTTTGCGCCCGTCGCGCGAGTGGGCCCGCGCTTGCCGCGCGTGTCACTGGCCCGTCAGCGCATTCGATAACTCGACGGCCGGTTGCGAAGTGTTGCCCGCTTGCGCAACGAGCAGATGAATCTGCTGGTTCGTCAACGCACTGACCGAAGTGCTCGCGGGCACCGTGGTGATCAGCCAGTCAGCGTTGTTCCCGAGCGAGAACGGCGCGGATTCGTAGATCGGCGTGCTCGATCCCGCTGTCGTCACGATCGCCATATAAGTGCCGCCCGAGAGGTAGCTCGAATCCTGGCCCGAAGGCGGCACCGCGTTGCCGTAAGAGACACCTGCCATCGTCGGCGACATCCCGACTACGCTTGTCGTCCCCGGCGCGACGATATAGATGTCGAGGTTCGACGCGTTGGCTGACGCATTGAACGAGCGAACCCGCGCGCTCGACGACAGCAGACCCTTGTCGAACGGATCATCTATGAGGCCGATGCCGTAGCCGCTTGTGCTCGGCAATGCAATAACGGTGTATTCATGCCCTTTGGCGACATCGGGGAACGTACCGGACGCGAGCTGCGGCGATGTCGTACCGGTTGCCGTATAAGCCACGACGGTGCTGCCTGTATTGATATTCGTGAGATTCGTCACCCCCTTGTAGGCGACGTTCGTCTGGCCTGACAGCGCCGCGCCATTGACGAGTAGATCGAGATTGGGACCGCCCGGGAACGCATTGATGAAATGCAGCTCCGGATTTTGCAAGCCCAGTTCTTTGCCGACATCGCCGGAGCCGCCGCCGCAGGCGGCCAATAGCAGCACCGCGCCCATGTACGCGGCAATGAATTTGATCGACCTCATGATTGCACCTCTGAAATGAACGCGCCTCGATCTACGTTTTTTGTCGTGGCACCTTCAGGGAGCAAACGATATGCCGCTGAGGCGCGCGTGGCGCGCCGCATTCTTCAGACAAACAGAGAGAGCCGTACCACGGCGGCGCTGCCGGCTTGAGGCGCGGCCGCGAACCATTTCGGCCGACGTCGCGCGCTAAGCCAGGGGCGCGCTTTTTCGGCATCGGTTACAGCAGTTATACCGGTAACCGCGCCGGTAACCGCGCCCGGTCTCGTGTCACCCGATGCGGCGGCGGTCGCACCAAAACGAAAGCGCGACACTCAATAAAATAGCGAGCGTCGCCATGATCGTCCAACGGGTGACCGGCTCACCGAGCATCAGCGCGCCGAGCGCAACGGCTACGATCGGGTTCACGTACATGCAGCTGCTCGCAATGATGGGGCTCGTACGGCGGATCAGAAAGCCGTAGGCCACATAGGCGGCTGTCGTGCCGATCAGCATGAGATAGATGAATGCGGTAACGGCAGACACGGCGATGTGCTCGACGCGCTCGCCCCCGATCCAGGCAATGACCGTGGAGATCGCGCCGCCGAGGCCGATCTGCAGCGCGGTGGACATGAAGAGATCGGCCGGCAGTACGAGCCGGCTTGCGAGATGTGCGCCGACTGCCCAGGCGAGCGCTGCCATCAGGATGACGATACTGCCGCTCGCCGATGCAGCCGACGCGTTGCCGTGATTGAGCAGGACGATGCCTGCCAGCCCCAGTGCGACGGCGAGCCACTCGCCTTTCGCAATGGGCCGCCCGGCAATGGCGGCGATGATCGTGGCGAACAGCGGCACCGTTGCGATGATAACGGCTGCGGCTCCCGTGCTCACGCTGCCCATGCCGAATGCGAGCAATCCGCTGGACAAGCCGACCAGCATGGCGCCGACGATGCCCGCATTGCGGACCTCGGTAAGCGTCGGCCAGCTGCTTGCACGACGCGCGGCAACGACGAAGAGCCCGATTCCCGCAAAAAGGTTGCGCATGCCCGACAGGAGCAGCGGGGGAAACGACTCGAGCGCGACATGCAGCGCGAGATAGGATGAGCCCCACGCCAGATAGACCACGGCGAGCGCAACCGCGATGCGCCCGGTGCGCGAGCGCGGCAACCAGCGAGCAACGTTCATCCGCGCAGCCTCGACTCCCGTGCGGAAAAAGGCCCGTCGTCATGCCCCGCTCGCTCCGGCGTGTGCCAGAAAATCGCGTCGACGTGCCGAGACCGCGCCGGAACGGCGGCTCGGGACTCGCAAGCAACGGAAAGCGACATAGCGGGGATCGGGGGCAAAGACGGTTGCGGGCCTGCTGGCGTCGGGGCGAACGACGCATTCGATGCAGCGGGCTGGGCGCACATCTCGCATTATGCACGTGCGAGACGCACGACGCGTGCGGGTGCGCCGTTTGATGCGCCTCCAAACAGCAGGCGAGCACGGCAACGCACGTGGGGCGGCTCGCTCGGGCGGCATTCGGGCATTGCGGGCACGGATTTCGCCCGGTTGCCAAGCTCGCCGTCCCGTTGTATCTTCTGCGGTGCTAACGCGGGGGTCCTGCGTTGCGCTGCCCGGCAGTCCGTCCGGCGGTGCCACGCGGGTGAGAAACACCCTTTGAACCTGATCTGGATAATGCCAGCGCAGGGAAGCGTACGGGTTTGACCGCGCTTGACCCTTCAGACGCCCCGACAACCCGACCTCCCTTCCGTCTCCTGCTCCTGCTTTAGCAACCCTATGCCAGGAGATTTGCATGAACGCCAACCCGAAATTCATCTCAGCGGAAGCACGAGTCGACGCGGCTGCCGTCGCCCCGTTGCCCAATTCGCGCAAGGTCTACGTGACCGGTTCGCAGCCGGACATCCGTGTACCGATGCGCGAAATCACGCAGTCCGATACGCCGAGCGCATTCGGCGGCGAAAAGAACCCGCCGATCTTCGTCTATGACACATCCGGTCCCTACACGGACCCGGAGGCGAAGATCGACATCCGCCAGGGCCTGCCCGCGTTGCGACAGCGCTGGATCGAGGCGCGCGGCGATACGGAATCGCTCGCCGGGCTCACGAGCATGTTCGGGCGCGAACGGGCGGCCGATCCGGCCACGGCCCAGCTGCGTTTCCCGGGCCTGCACCGCACGCCGCGCCGCGCGAAGGCGGGGGCGAACGTCACGCAAATGCACTACGCGCGTCGCGGCATCATCACGCCGGAAATGGAATTCATCGCAATTCGCGAGAACCAGCGGCGGGCGGAATACCTCGAAAGTCTGCGCTCGAGTGGGCCGACGGGTGCCAAGCTCGCCGAAATGATGGGCCGCCAGCATCCGGGGCAGGCTTTCGGGGCCGCCGCATTCGGCGCGAATGCACCGCGCGAGATCACGCCCGAGTTTGTGCGCGAGGAAGTCGCGCGCGGCCGCGCGATCATCCCCGCCAACATCAATCACCCCGAGAGCGAACCGATGATCATCGGGCGCAACTTCCTCGTGAAGATCAACGCCAATATCGGTAACTCGGCGGTAACCTCGTCGATCGGCGAAGAAGTCGACAAGATGACGTGGGCGATCCGCTGGGGCGGCGATACCGTCATGGACCTCTCGACGGGCAAACACATCCACGAAACACGCGAATGGATCCTGCGCAACAGCCCGGTGCCGATCGGCACGGTACCGATCTACCAGGCGCTCGAAAAGGTCAATGGCAAGGCCGAGGATCTCACCTGGGAAATCTTCCGCGACACGCTCATCGAGCAGGCCGAACAAGGCGTCGACTATTTCACGATTCATGCGGGCGTGCTGCTGCGCTATGTGCCGCTGACGGCCAACCGCATGACGGGTATCGTCTCGCGCGGCGGCTCGATCATGGCGAAGTGGTGCCTCGCGCACCACAAGGAAAGCTTCCTCTACGAGCACTTCGAAGAGATCTGCGAAATCATGAAGGCCTACGACGTCAGCTTCTCGCTTGGCGACGGTCTGCGCCCGGGCTCGGTGTACGACGCGAATGACGAAGCGCAGCTTGGCGAGCTGAAGACGCTCGGCGAGCTCACGCAGATCGCCTGGAAGCATGACGTGCAGGTGATGATCGAGGGGCCCGGGCACGTGCCGATGCAGCTCATCCAGGAGAACATGGATCTCCAGCTGCAATGGTGCGACGAGGCGCCGTTCTACACGCTCGGGCCGCTGACGACCGATATCGCGCCCGGCTACGATCACATCACGTCGGGCATCGGTGCCGCGATGATCGGCTGGTTCGGCACGGCGATGCTCTGCTATGTGACGCCGAAGGAACATCTGGGGCTGCCGAACAAGGATGACGTGAAGGAAGGCATCATCACGTACAAGCTGGCGGCACACGCGGCCGATCTGGCCAAGGGTCATCCGGGCGCGCAGGTGCGCGACAACGCGCTCTCCAAGGCGCGTTTCGAATTCCGCTGGGAAGATCAGTTCAACCTCGGACTCGATCCGGACAAGGCGCGCGAATTCCACGACGAGACGTTGCCGAAGGATTCGGCGAAGGTCGCGCACTTCTGCTCGATGTGCGGCCCGCATTTCTGCTCGATGAAGATCACGCAGGATGTGCGCGAGTTCGCGGCGGCGCAGGGCGTCTCCGAAGAGGCCGCGTTGAAAAAGGGTATGGAAGTGAAGGCGGTCGAGTTCGTGAAGAGCGGCGCGGAAATCTACCAGCGTCAATAAGGTCAATCCGGCCGCAATGAGGCACGGCACTGAAGGGGGCGCTCGCGCCCCCTTAGTTTATACGGGGCTCGCCTATCCCACCGCCCCAACCGTACCGCTTGCTGTCTCATTCGCTGTGCCGGGCGCCCGCGCCACCGCCGGTGTACCATGCCCGCTACCTTTTCTATGCGAACGCGCGCCGCCGCGCGCTCCATTCGATGAAACCCCGCCATCTCATTCAGCTCCTGGCCCTCGCAGCCGTCTGGGGCGCATCGTTTCTGTTCATTCGTGTCGGCGTTGCGGAATTCGGCGTCGCACCGCTCATGGTCCTGCGCGTCGGAATCGGCGCCCTGTTCCTGCTCGGCATGACCGTCGCGCGCGGCGCGCCGCTCGAAGCGCTGCGCGTACTACGCGAGCGTGCATGGCCGCTTTTCGTCGTCGGCGTGCTGAACTCGGCCGCGCCGTTCTGTCTTTTCGCGTTCGCCGAGCTCACGCTCTCGGCCGGTACCACATCCGTCATCAACGCCACGACGCCCCTGTGGGGCGCCCTCGTCGCCTACTTCTGGCTGCGCGACCGGCTGACGGTCCTGCGCACCTTCGGCATGGCGATCGGTTTTGCGGGCGTCGTGACGCTCGTCTGGGACCAGATCGCATCCACTCACGACGTACAAGGCCCGGCGCCGCTCGCCACGGCCCTTGCTGCCGCCGCGGCCATGGGCGCGGCCTTGCTCTATGGCATCGCGGCCAACTATACGAAGCGCCGTCTCGCGGGCGTGGATGCGATGGCCATCGCGACGGGCAGCATGGTCGGCTCCACCATTGCGCTGATCCCGTTCGCCATTGCCACCTGGCCCGCACATTCCGTCTCGGCAAGCGCCTGGGGCGCCGTACTGAGCCTCGGCGTCGTGTGCACAGGCGCGGCCTACTTCATCTACTTTCATTTGCTCAACGTGGCTGGCCCCGCGCGAGCCATGACCGTTACCTTCGTCATCCCCGTTTTCGGGATTCTCTGGGGCGCCCTTTTTCTTCATGAGGAAGTCTCGCCGGCCATGCTCGTCGGCTGCGCGATCGTGCTTGTGGGCACGGCCCTCGCCACGGGTGCCGTCAAGCGTATTCCTGGCTTCGGCCGGCGCGCTCCGCAGATATGATTGATGACGTCGTTTCGCCCGGATAGACGCCGCTCCGCCCGCCAAAACCCATCGCGAGCCCGCCCCGGGTGTGGGACGGCGCCGCCGTTCCCCTGCCACAGCCTTGCCTGGCTTGCGTTCGGCACAGCACGCCGAATATAGCCCGCTCCGCGCAATTTCCGCGCCACCGTACCCGATCGAACACAATGCGCAACCGCCAGCGACTTACGCTGGACTCCGTCGCGTCAATGCGTTCGTTTGCTACACTGGGCTTACCTCATATGATCACGTTCAGGCATGGTTCGCACTACCGTTCTCAGCGCTCCGTGCCTTCACCGGGAAAAAGCGCGCATGCCCCGTTCGGCCGGCTCGCGCGCCGCCCGGCAGGCTCGACCGAGCATTCGCGCATCAGCCACGCGCTCGCCATGGCGTCGAAGCGCGCCATGACGCTCGCTGACGTCCTCCCCCTTCTGACCCGGGACGATGTGGGATGGCATATCGATTACCGGGGCGTTCGACTGCGCAGCGCGTTCCAGCCGGTCGTCTCGATCACGCACAAGCGCGTCGTCGGTTACGAAGCGCTGTTGCGCGCCACGAACGCGGCCGGAGAGGCGATTGCGCCAGACATGCTCTTTGCCCGTGCGCCGGGCAAAACCATAGCGCTGGCGCTCGAGCGCCTCACGCGCTGCGTGCATTTCGCCAATTTCGCGGAGGCGGGACTCGACAAGGGCTGGCTCTTCGTCAACGCGTTGCCGCGCCTGTTCAAGACCGGGTGGCCCTACAGCTCGTATGTCGATGAGCTCTGCGCGCATTTCGGCGTGCCGCACTCGCGCATCGTCATCGAGCTGCTCGAGGAACCGGCTGCGGATGAAGCGCATTTCGAGCACACCGTCGAAGCATTGCGCAGACGCGAGCTCATCATCGCAATCGACGATTTCGGTACCGGCTTTTCGAACTTCGATCGGATCTGGCGCGTGCGGCCCGACCTCGTCAAGCTCGATCGCTCGCTCGTGGCGCGTATGGCCATGCCCGGCGCCGATCCTCAATTCGCGACGCAGCTCGTGACCATGCTGCATCGCGCCGGTGCAATGGTGCTGGGCGAAGGCGTCGAAACCGATGAGGAACTGATGACGCTGATGGAGGCCGACGTCGATTTCATTCAAGGTTTCTGGCTCGGGCAGCCCGACACATCGCCGCAAGCCGCCGCGGCCGAGGCACCGGCGCGCATCGAAGCCATGTGGGCGCGCTTTCGCACGCGCGCGGGCGATCGAGCGCACCCCGCGATCGATTTGCCGCACTTCGAGCAGGCGGTGCTGCAGGGGGCGAACGCCTACGCGGATTCGGGCAATCTGGCGCTGGCGGCTCAGCGGACCTTCGCGCAACCGCTTGCCAAGCGCGTGTTTCTCGTCGACGAGTACGGAAATCAGCATGAGCCCTCGATTACGCGAGATCCTGCGCCTGAGAGCGAGCGGCTTTCGCCGCTCTTTCCCGACGCGGGCTGCAACTGGTCGCGCCGCGCCTACTTCAAACGCGCAATCGCGGCGCCGGGGCGAGTGTCTGTCATGGGCCCTCACTACTCGCTGACCGATGGCAAGGATTGCTACACGGGCGCCGTCACGGTCGAGTTCGATTCGCGCCGGCAGGTGTTCTGCGTGGACTTCCTGCTCGATATGGCTTCCTCCGAGCCGCATCGCGGCCAGTAGGCGCGACAGCCTTTCAGCTGCCGTCCGCGCCCATTTCGGCCCACGGCCCGCACCTTCCAGCTTCAGTCGGTCACACGTGCACGTCCCGCTTTGATATCGCCGCGGCGCGCCTTGCTGTCGAGCCGCCGAAGCTTCGCCGCGCGCGTCGGCTTCGTAGGAATGCGAGCGCGCGGCGTAAGACTAACCGCGGCAATCAGTTCGTTCAAGCGCGCGAGCGCCGCCGTACGATTCATCTCCTGCGTACGGTACTCCTGTGCCTTGATGACAACGATGCCGTCGCGCGTGATCCGGTGGTCAGTCAGCGCAAGCAGCCGCATCTTGATCGCCTCGGGCAGCGACGAGGCGCGAATATCGAACCGCAGGTGGATCGCGCTCGACACCTTGTTGACGTTCTGGCCGCCCGCGCCTTGAGCGCGCACAGCCGTCAGTTCAACCTCGGCAGGCGATACGGTATAGCGAAAAGTCATGGCGCAACGGTAGCGGTATCGCCGCACGGACGCAAGCCGTCCATATGGCATAGGTGGCCCGATTGGCCGCGGCGCCAGGCGCCGAAGGCGCACCCAGGCGCCGATTCGCATATCGCGGGCCCGCCCTCACGCGCTTTCCAGCGCCCGCATCGCTTCGGCCATACGCGCCGCGAGCCCTGAATCGCGGGCGCCCGGCGCGGCGATAGCATCGGCCAGGACGGCGCGTGCGCCAACGATGCGCACCGACACTCGTGCGCGCGTCACCGCCGTATAGATGAGTTCGCGCGACAGCACGCGGCCCGTCGAGGCGGGGAGCACGAGCGCGGCCTCGTCGAACTCGGAACCCTGCGATTTGTGCACGGTCAACGCAAACGCCGTGTCGCTCGGCGGCAACGCCGCGGGCGACACGGCGCGCAAACCGCCGTCGGCCGCGCGGAAATACACGCGCAGCGCACCGCCTTCACCCGGCAACGTGACGCCGATGTCGCCGTTGAAAAGGCCTTGCGCGTAGTCGTTGCGCACGATCATGATCGGACGGCCGGCGAACCAGGTGGCGCCAGGCGCGAGCGGTACGCGAGCGGCACGCCGCACGTGCGCCGCCATCAGCGTATTGAGCGCATCGACCCCGCGGGCCCCGACACGCGTCGCACAGAGAATGCGATAGGCGTTGAGCGCTTCGAACAGCGGTTCGGGCTCGGGGCTCGCCTGCTCGAGCGCATTGCCGAGCGCCGAGATATAACGCTCGAAACCCTGGACAAGCCGCTCGACCGTCCGCGCAGCAAGTGTCGGACCGCCATCTTCGTCGAGCGTCGCGGCGGCCCGTGCACCCGCGACCGGCGCCTCGGCCAGAGATAGCGACGCGAGTGCCCCCGCGACATCGCCGCGGCGGATCGCGAGCGACAGCTGTCCCACCGGCGAATCGAGGCCGAAACGGTAATTGCGCTCGAGCCACACGACACAATCGACGAGCGGCGGCCTATCGGGCGTCGAGGCGTGCGCGGCGTCCCGGGCTTGCGTGGGCTCTGTGGACTCCGTCAGCTCGGCTTGGGCGGCAGCCGGATGAGCGTCGAAGTCCAGGTACAAGTCCGTGGGATGCTCCGTTGGCGCCGCCCAATCGAGCGCCAGTTCGTCATCCCTCGACAAAAAGGCATCGTCATCGAGCAATAGAGCCGGACGCTCCGCCTCGGGCCACGCCGCGGCGATACCCTCATCGGACGGCCGCGCGGTGGGCAGGGCCCGCCTCACCGAAGCAACATCCATCCCGGTCGCGCGAGCGATGCCCGCAATGCCCGCCTCGCTGAAGGTGGGTGTCGCACTGAGCTCCGCGAACACCGCGCCCGCTTCGACAGCCGCGAGTTGATCCTTGTCGCCAAGCAAGATGAGGCGCGTTTGCGGGGCGAGCGCGTCGAACAGCTGCGCAGCCATCGCCACATCGATCATCGATGCCTCGTCGACGACGAGCACATCACACGGCAACGGATTGTCGCGGCGATACCGCGGCCGCAGGCCCTGCGCGACGCCCAGCAGCCGATGCAGCGTCTGAGCGCGCGCGGGCAGACGCTCGCCGATTCCGGGCGGCAACGTCGCGGCGCGTGCCGCGAGCGCTTCCTGCATGCGTTGCGCCGCCTTGCCCGTTGGCGCGGCGAGCGCAATCGATAGCGTCGGGTCCATATCGACGAGACAGGCGAGCATGCCCACCACTGTCGTCGTCTTGCCCGTGCCGGGGCCGCCGCTCACCACCGTCAGACGCCCGCCAAGGGCCAGCGCGGCGGCCGCGCGCTGCCAATCGATTTCGTCGCCACGGGCTGGACCGAAGTAACGCGCGAGCCGTGCGGCGAGCGCGTCCTCGTCGAATGGGGCAATCGCGCCGCCCGCATGCGCCACGATCGATGCCGCGAGTCTGCGCTCATAATCGAAGTAGCGAGCGAGATAAAGCCGCGCGGCTCGATCGACGACGAGCGGCCTCAGCGCATCGGCCTCGTCGTCGCCATCCGAAACGACACCGCTCGCGGCAAGCGCCGCGCGCACTTCGGCAAGCGTCGCGCCGTATCGATGCGCAAGCCGTGCGAGCGGCAGACAGACATGCCCGGCTTGCGTGGCACGGCTCGCGGCAAATGCGGCGCGACGCGCCCATCGGATGCTCGACGATTCCGCGCCGAGCCGCTCCGCGAGCATGCCGATGCGTCGCGCGAAGCCTACGGCCAGCGCCGTCGCGAAATCAGCCGGCGCAGCGGCCGGCGCACGCAAAAGATCGCTCATGCGTTTTCTCCGGCGCCGAACAAGGTGTCGAGTGCTTCGACGAGCGCGCGCGCCGGCAAACGCCGATACACGCCAGCCGGCAGATCGCCGTCATGCCAGTTGGCGCGCACGCCGCGCAGGAACACATAGAGATAGCCGCCGAGATGCGAGCCGTAATCGTAGCCGGGCTTGCGTGCCTTCAGATAGCGATGCAGCGCCACGGTATAGAGCAGCGCCTGCAAATGGTAGGCATGCCCCGACATTGCAGCCTCGAGCGAAGCCGCACCGTAATCCTCGGCTTCGACACCGAGATGGTTCGATTTCCAATCGATGATCCAGTAGCGGCCTTCATGCTCGACGATCATGTCGACGAATCCCTTGACGAAGCCGCTCAACGCACCCGTTTCCAGCGCGACGTCGGGATATCCATGTGCGACGAGCAAACGCCGCAGCGCGGATGGATCGAGCGCGGCGGGGCACGCGAAGAGAAACGGCCATTCCACGAAGCGGCGTTCAGGGTCGAGCGCCGCGAGACTCAGACCGGGCGCGAGCTCGCGGGTCGCCACCTCGGCCAGCATGCGCGCCATCATCGCGGGCATGCGGTGCGCGGTTTGGGCGTCGGCCGGCACCGGCCGCTCCGCGAGCGCACGTTGGATCGCGTGGGGCCAACTCGCCGGTGCGGCGAAATCGGCCAGCTCCAAAAGCCGATGCAGACACTCGCCCGCTGCCGCGCCACGCGGAAAATCGAGGATATCGTCAACGTCGGAGGCGACTGCCGCGGGACGGCCCGCGTTCGCCGTCGAGCGTTCGAGCGGTTCGGCGTCCGGCGCGGATAGCCGCGCATCGAGTGCCGCCTGCGCATCGTGATCCGGACGCGGCTCTTCTTCGACGGAACCCGGGGTGCTTCGCAACGCACTTGACGCCAGCGAGCTGAAGCTCGCGATCCGCCAAGTCTCGGTCACAAGACGCCGCCCTGCGCGTGCCGCAAATTGCCGGCCTTGCGAGCGCTCGCGCTCGAGCGGCGCACGGCCCGCGAGCATCGGCAACGGCTCGAGCATTATGACGTCGCCCGCGAGCGCCTGCCATCCTCGAGCCACGGCTGTGTCGTCGGGCGGCTCGGCGCACCAATCGTCGAAATTGGCGGATTCACCATCGCCCGCAACGAACCAGTTGAGCACGCTGCGACGCGATTCTTTCGTCGAGCGCGACGAAAGATAAGGCCCGGCGACGACATAGCAGCGATAGATCGCGCGCGTGAGCGCAACGTAGATCAGGCGAGCGCGCTCGGCGGCCTCCTCGCGCCGCGCTTCGCGCCCGGCACGCTCGAGAGCCTCGCCTTCGCAACCGTAATGCAGCACCGCCGTGGCACTGCCCGATGCCTGCGTCTCATGATATTCGCAAGCGTCGGGCAGGCTGCCACCCGAGGACGGCTGCGTCGCGCCGTCGTTGAGAAACGGGCAGAAGACCACGGCGTACTCCAACCCTTTCGACTTGTGCACCGTGACGATCTGGACGAGATCGCGATCGGACTCGAGCCGCAGTTGCGCATCGTCGCCCCCACCCTGGACCCGCTGCGCGGCCAGCCAGCGCAACGTCGGCGCGATGCCCGGATGCGCCGATGTGCGCTCGGCGACGAGCTCGGCCAGATGATTGACATCGGTCAGCCGGCGTTCGCCGTCGCGACCGGCGATCAGGCGCAGGCCAACGCCGAGCTCGCGCATCAGCGTGCGCCACATTGCCGCGAAGCCGCGCTCGTGCCAAAGCGATCGATAGCGCGAAAAACGCTCCACCCAGGCCGTTGCGTCATCCGCATCGGCCGCCGTGGCGGCATCGGTGAGTGCTTCGAGAGATGCCAGCGCCGCTGCGTCGAGGCCGAACCAGTCCGCCGCCAGCGCGGCGCGCAGCCGGCGCAGGTCCCCCGGCATATCGATCGCGAGGAGCACACGCTCGAGCTGCGCCGCATCGATCGTCGCAAACACAGACGCCTGAGCGAGCTCGACGCTGCCGACGCCCCAGCCAGCCAGCACACGTTTCACGAGGCTGCCCTGCCGGTGCGTGCGCACGAGCACTGCGATGTCGGCGGGCGCGAGCGGCTTCTCGCCAAGCCTCACCGTGCCCTCGCGCGCGCCGCGCAAGAGCCGGACGATCTCGGCCGCGCTCGCCTCGGCGGCCTGCCGCTGCGCGTCGCGCTTCGCGAGCGTCGCCTCGCCGGAGGGCAGCATCCACACGCGCAAGGCCCCCGCGTCGCCCGTAGCCGTACCGTCGATGAACGGGGGACGTTCGCGCGTGCCGGCCCGCACCGGTAAATAGTCGAGCCCGTCGAGCACGAACGCGTGCGGGTTCGCGCTGAAGATGCGGTTGCAGGCTTCGACCATAGGCGCAGTCGAACGCTGATTGACCGCCAGCGTGTACCGGGCGCTCGCCGCTGCGCGCGCGGCGAGATAGGTGTGCAGATCGGCCGCGCGAAAGCTGTAGATCGCCTGCTTCGGATCGCCGACGAGAAAGACGGGCGCCGCTGCGCTCGTACCGCGCGCGAAGATCCGCTCGAATATGGCGAACTGCAGCGGATCGGTGTCCTGGAATTCGTCGATGAGCGCGGCTGGATAGCGCGCGCGCAACACCTCGGCCAGCCACGGATGGGCGACGAGCGCATCGTGCAGATTCGACAGCAAGTCGTCGAACGAAACGACACGCCGGGCGTGCTTGGCCGACGCAAGCATGGCGGGCCCGGTCCGTAGCCAATCGGCGACGAGCGCGAGCCAGCGCCGACGATGCGCTGCCTCGGCGGCATCGACGGCTGCTGCCAGCGCATCGGCGAGCGCAAAAAATGGATGGGCCGGCGAAACGAACTTCGCCTTCGTCGCTTTCTCGAGGGCCGATGCCGTCAGCTTCAGCGCGGCACGCGGCGGGGCGGCGTGGCAATCGCCCTCGGCGAAATAACGGGCCCAGGCGTCGAGCGCTGCCGCCACCGCCTCCGGCTTGTGCGTCGTGCGCGAGAGCGCAGCTTGCGCGTCGTCGAGCAACTGCGCGATACGCTCGCGCTCCGCGTTCCATAACGCGCACGCCTCGTCGAAATGCGCCTGCATCCGCCGCTCGTCGGCGTCGGTATCCGCCACCTTCGACGGATGAACACCGTCGAATTCACCGAAGCGCAAAACCGCAAGTGGCTTTTTGAGCCGCCGCATCAACTGGGCATCGAGCACGAGCGGGCCCGCGCCATGCGCCACGAGCCACGCCGCGAACGCCGGATGTGCCGCGGCGACCGGCTCGACACGCGTGCGCCAGAACTGGGCCGCCAGTTCGAAGCGCAAGCTCGCGTCGTCGCCCTCGAGCTCCAGCGCGAACGGCATCGCGGCCGCGAACGGCGCCTCTTGCAAGGCACGTTGGCAAAACGCGTGAATCGTGTGGATGGCGGCTTGATCGAAAGTCGACAAGGCGCGCGCGATGCGCCGGCCCGCCCGTTCGAGCGCCGCCTCGTCCGCGCCCGCCAGCACCGTCTCGAAAAGACACGCGATAAACGCGTCGCTACCGGGCTCGCCCGTTTCGATGGCGCGTGCGAGCTCGGCCAAACGCGTGCGGATGCGTTCGTGCAGTTCGGCGGTTGCCGCCTTCGTGAACGTGACGACGAGAATCTGATCGGCGTTGAGGTCGCGCTCGAGCAAAAGGCGCACATACAGCGCGCAGATATTCCATGTTTTGCCCGTACCGGCCGATGCTTCGATTTGGTTGATACCGTCGAGCGGGCACGTGAAGACGTCCAGCTCGGCCGGCGGCGACACAATGGAACGGGCTACGACGGATGCACTGCTCATGCCGCGCCTCCTTCGAGGTGCTGCACGAGCGGCTCGAACACGAGACGCGCCAGTGCGGCGAACGACTCGTCGAGCGTCAGACCCGTGCCGCGCCAGGCGATTTCCAGTGCGGGATCGTCCGATTCTCCGCGCACGCGATCGCTGATCCAGACGCCAAGCGCTTGGGACTCACTGCCTGTCACCCGGGCCCAGGCACTTTTCGGGAAAAAACGCAGCGGCGCGCGGCGCCCCGCGAGAAAGAGCGCAACGAGCGGCGCCAGGTGTTCGTTCGGCGCCGCGACGGGCGCAAATGAAAAGCGCTCGCCGAGGCCTTGCCAGACCGTGCGGCAGGGCCCTTCGGGCTGCGCCGCGCAAAACGCCAGATGCGCGAGCCACGCGCCCAGATAATCGCGCGCACCGGGGCGCGCATAACGGTAGAGGACGAGCCCCTCGCTCGTCACGTTATCGAGTACGCCATGCAATTCGATGGGCGCTGCGTCATCGAGCGCATGCGCCAGCGCCGCATCGTGTTCGCCGAAGAGCGCGACGCCGTTCGTGTCGGGCCAGCGCGGCGTCACGTGCAGGACGAACGACACGCGCGTCGCGCCAACGGCCAGCCGCGCACGCACAGCGTCGGCCAGGTGCGTCAACGCCGCGAGCTCGCGGTGCTTCATGACATCGCCTGTCGCGCCTCCCGGCAATTCGGGACTGGCCTCGGCGATACGCGCCGCGCGCGCCAGCATCGCCTCGCTTCCGTCCGCGATCAGGCGTGGCAGCAAACGCTCGGAGAGCGCATCGCGGCCGGCGTAATCGAGTTCGAACGGCTCGCTGTCGACGAGCTCGCCATCGGCGGCTTCGAGCACGATGCCGAGCCGCTCGCGCAGCAACTCGCGCGTCGGATGCCGCCAGAACCGCGCGAAGTCGGCAAACGCGATCGCACCGGCAGGCTCGGGCGCGAGCGGCTCGTTGAAGAACGGCCGCACGGGTGCGGCCTCGTCTAGCGCGAGCCTCTCTGCCAGTTGGGCACGCTCGCGATCGTAGGTGAAGAGGCCCGTCGACGCCTCGAAGTAAGCGCGCGAAAACGGTTGCAACGGGTGCTCGACGATAAACGCGTCGCGCGCGGCCTGCGTCTCACCGGGGGTGGCGTCGGCGCCGGCCTGCGCGCGCGCCAGATGATCGAGCAATTCGTCGACGAGCGCAGCCGGCGGCAGCGGCGCATTGTCGCGAATACTGCGCCCCGTATAGGTAATGACGAAGCGCTCGCGCGCCGCGAGCAGCAGATCGAGGAACAGATTGCGTTCATCGGCGCGCCGCTGCCGGTCGCCCAACATCGGCCGGGCCGCCATCAGGTCGAACTCGTCGGCACGCGAGTGCGACGGCAGCACGCCGTCGTCCATGCCGATCAGGCAAATGACGCGATAAGGCAACCCGCGCAGGCTCGTGAGCGACGAAAACGTCACGCCGCCCCAGGGTACGCCGCCGAATGCGCCATCGTCGAGCGCCGCTGCGAGCGCCGCGTGCAAAACATCGGCGGGTATGCGCGCGTCGCCTGCGCTTTCCCGCATCGCATCGAGCGTCGCATCGACGGCGTCGCGCACGGCGGCAATCGAATCGGAAAACGCTGGCCCGGCATCGAAGAAGCGCTGTAATGCTTGCCCGATCAGCGCGGTCCAAGCTTCGCAGTCCCCGGCCTCGCGCGAGCGCGCGATGAAATGCTCGATATCGTCGACGAAACGCGCGAGCCGGCCCAGCAATTCCGCTTCGGCGCCCGCCGCACCGGGCACAGGCAACCACGCGTCGACGGGCTCGCCGCCGTCAGGCATCGCGTAGCCGAGAAAGAGCCGCGTGAGCGCATCGGCAAACGTGTGGCGTTCCGGCGGTATATCGGAATCCGTCGGCGCAACGTGCGTCACAGGCGCGAGGGGCGCGAGGGGCGCGAGCCCGCGGCGCGCCCCCGCCGCGGCGAGCCATGTCTGCGCCGTATCGAGCGAGCTCGAGTCGATGCCATAGCGTGCGGCAAGCGCATCGACACGCAGCCATTCGACGAGTTCCGGTGCCGTCACCGTTCGATCGGCGCACGCGAGCCAATCCAACAGCACGCGCGCGACAGGATTGGCCTGCGACGCCGGCAAACCGGTGATGCGATAGGGAATACGGCGGCGTTCGTCGGACGGCGCGGTGCCGAAGACGGCATCGATGAGCGGCGCGGCGGCGGCCAGGTCGGGGCACGCAACGAGCACGTCGGCCGGCTCGAGCCCGGCGAGCGGGGCACCGCCCTCGCCGGCCGCGTCGCTGTGCGGGCCAGCATTGAACCAGTCCAGCAGCCGGTCGTGGAGCACTTCGAGCTGACGCGACAGGCTGTGGCACACATGCACTTCGATGCCGCGCTCGTGCGGCGCTTCGCGCGCACCTTCCGGCCGCGCGTCGGGCACCTCGGGCTGCTCGGGCTCGAGATCGAGCATGGCGTTTTGCAGCTTCGCGAGCCAGCTCGTGCGCGGATTCTGAATGAACCGGGTCGCTTCGGCGGATGCCGCGCCTTCGGTCAGCTCGTGCAGCAAGTGCAATTGCGCCTGCGTCTGTCGCCCCCACTGAGCGAGCAGCGGATGGCCGATTTCGTGGAAATCGAGGGTGCCGGCCTCTTCAAGCGCGAAAGCCGTGCCTTCGGTCACGATGTCGAACCAGAACTGCCGGCATGGGTTCATCACGTAAAGCCGCACATCGATCCAGTGTGACAGCTCGCGCAGCAACGCGATATGAAGCGGTGCAATGGTGGGCAACGCGACGACACTGACCGAGGCAGGCCAGCGCGCGCGCATGACCGCGTCCAGATCGAGCTTGCGCGCCAGTTCCAGAAAACGATGCGCCGGCGGCGATGCCTGCGCGAGCGCGCCCGGATCGTCAGTGCCCGCAAGTTCGGCCAGTACCGCCCGCCACAGTGCCGCTTGCCAGCGCTCGTCCTCGCGCAAGGCGGCGGCCGCACTGCCCGGCTCACCGCCCTGGATACCGTTCGGTCGGGCATCGTTCGCATCGAAGATGGACTGGCCCCGCTGCCAGCGGGTGAGCCACTCCGGACGATAGGTGAGGTAATGATCGAAGAGCGTCGCGACGCGGCGTGCGAGTTCATAGCGCATCGGCTCGTCGGCCGCCGCGAGATAGGTGGCGAGCCGCGGCGACGCGCGCCAGGCTTCGGCAAGCTTGCCCTCGCGCGCGCCAAAGAACCGATAGCAGCGCCACTGCAGCCGCTCCACGGCCAGGGGCGAATGCACGGGCACGTCCATCGCGCGCCCGATCTGCATCCAAAGCCACTGGGCCAGATAGCTGAAATTGACGTTCGCGCAGATGCCACGCCGCCTGGCCAGTTCGAGTTCGATATGCCGCCGGACGGCGGCGTTCGGCACGATGAGCTCTTCGCTCGACCAGGGATCGGCCGGCACGGCCGAGAGGTCTTCGCAGAGTGCGTCGACGAGCGTCTCGTAGCGATTCGAATAAAGGAGCTGAAGCATGAACCCCTGGAATCGGCGGCACGCGTTTTTCGAATGCGTGCGGACGATGCGTAAAGGCGCCTTTCGGCGCAAAGCATGAGGATAGCAAACGCGAGCGGCGCTTTCCCCCTTTCATCGAAAACGATGAAAGCGTATGCACGGTCGAGACGGTTCCCAGTGGCGGGTGTCCAGCCAAATACGTTAGACTCGACGCCGGCTCCAACCGTCCGGTAACCGGCTACCGGCTCATCCGCTGCCTCCGAGATCGATGCGATATTCGATAGAAATCAAGAAATTTCTCTACAGTCAGTATTTCTTCGGTGGGCTGCGCATGGCGATCGGCGTCTCGCTGCCGGCCGTGCTTTGCCTGATCGTCTTTCGTAACACCGAATTGGGCTTTACGATCGCCACGGGCGCGCTCGGCGCTTGTGTCGTCGACATGCCGGGACCGCTCAAGTACAAGCACAACGAGATGCTGATCTGCAGCGCGCTCGGCTTTATCGCCGCGCTCGCGACAGGCTTGGCAACGGTCAACGTCTTTGCACTCGGAGCGACCGTCGCCGTGCTGACGTTCGCGCTGTCTCTGACGGTCGCCTACGGCAACCGCTGGCCTCAGATCGGCTTCGCAACGCTCTTCATGATGGTCGTCACGCTCGAAGAGCGTTTGACGCCGCTCGCCGCGTTGACCAACGCCGCGTGGATTCTCGCGGGCGGCCTCTGGTACACGTACTGGGCCACGCTCGTGCTGCAATGGCAGGCGTATCGGGTCGAAAAGCAGGCGCTCGCCGAAAGTGTCTTCGCTTGCGCCGAGTACCTGCTTGCGCGCGCCGCGTTCTACGATGTCGACGCCGATCTTGACGTCTGCTACAGCAATCTCGTCGAAAAGCAGATCGCGGCCGTGGAACTCCAGGACGCCGCGCGGGCCATCGTATTGCGCAACCTGCCGAGGCTGCGCCGCGGCAAGCTCGATGCAAGGCGCGTTACGCTTTTCAATCTGTTCATCAATATTGTCGATCTGCACGAGCTTTTTGTCGGCGCGCATACGGATTACCCGCTTTTGCGCCGTACGTTCGGCAACGCCGATCTCATGCTGTTTTACCGCGACATGATCCGCAAAGCCGCACTCGATCTCGACGAAATCGGTCTCGCCGTGCTGCAAAACCGCGCTTCGGAATCGCGCATCAGCGTGAAGGCCGAGTTGCGGGCGATCGAGTACGAGCTCGAGCTTTTGCGCAAGGAGGGCCAGGCGCAGCGCCAGCCCGAGGCTTACGCGGCCGCATCGGCTTCGTTCCGGCGCATCTGGAGCGGCATCCGGCTCATCGACAAAATGAAAAAGAGCCTCGCGAACGATTCGCAGACGGTTCATACCGAGCTGCGTCTCGATCCCAGCCTTACCCGGTTTCTCTCCGGCAGGCGCGTGCCGTTGCGCCAGATTTTCTCGAATCTGACGATGGCTTCGCCAAGTTTTCGCCATGCCTTGCGCGTGACGATCGCCGTCGCGCTCGGCTTCGGGCTGGGCCGGGTACTGCCGCTCACGAACGCGTACTGGATCGTGATGACCACACTGATCATCATGAAGCCCGGCTACTCGCTCACGAAGCAACGCAATCAACAGCGTATCGTCGGCACGGCGATCGGCTGCGCTGTCAGCATCGCGCTGATTTTGCTGGTCCATTCGCCGCCGGTTCTGCTTGCCGTCATGTTCGCGTCGATGGTGATGAGCTACAGCCTGCTGCTCTTCAACTACACGGCGAGCGTCGTATTCACGTCCGCGTACGTGCTGCTGCTCTTTCATCTGCTGGCACCGGGCAGCCTGCATATCATCGGCGAGCGCGCGATCGATACCGTCGTCGGCTGCGCGCTGGCCATTGCCGCGAGCCGGCTGTTTCCTTACTGGGAGTATCGGGACATCGGCAAACTCGTGACCGAGTTGCTTGCCACGTCGCGTCAATATCTGGAGACAGCTTGGTGGTGGGGCAGCCCGCCGGCCGAGTCGGCGGGGCCTGCAGCACCTCCGGCTCCCGGCTCGAACGCCGGCGCAACGCCGGAGCGCAGTGCGCCGGCCGACCGCGATTTCCGATATCGGCTCGCGCGCAAGAACGCGCATATTGCGTTCGCCAACCTCGCTCAAGCGTTGAGGCGCATGTTGATCGAACCGGAAGCGCATCGCAAGTTCGTGCCCGAACTCAACGATCTGCTCGTACAGAGTCATACGTTGGCCGCGCAAATCACGGCGGCGGCGCCGCTCATACGCAGCGTTGCGGAACAGGAAGCGGAACGCCCGCTGGCGCTGCAGCGCACGCTCTCGGTCGTACGGGAAAACCTCGCGAACGCGCGTGCGGGCGATGCGCCAAGTGCCGACCCGGCCGAAACGACGAAGCAGCTCACGCGCGAGCTCGATGCGATGGTGATCGACGCGGAACGCTCGGGCCAGCATTCGAACGAGTTCGTCCAGGAACTCAAGATGCTTGCCTTGCAAGCGAAGCAAATGCTGGCTGCCTCGTTTCTGATCCGCAAGGATGCGCGGACGATTGCGCTATCGCAAGACTAGGCGGCGGGGCTGAGCGGCAGGACTGGGCGCTGGCGGCGCGTCACTGCGACGCCGGGGTGGCGGCAGGGCCGGCGCTCGCCGCGACCGGTGCCGAGACATCCTGCGCCGCGCGCTCCTCGCGTTCGTACTCGAGTTTTCCGCGGATCGCGTTATACAAAAGCGTGCCAATGACGATCAGCACGGCGACGACGATCAGTACCGCAACGCGCACGGTGGGGTCGGGCTTCTTGCGAGGATGGTTCACGATCGAATGCCGAAAAGGAAAGGGTTCGCGGAGCTCAGGCGGAACCTGACCTGCGCGCGCCGCATTCTACGCTCTTCGTCCGACGGCCGCGATGCAGGGCGCACGGCCGTCTTCATATTCACGCCGCCCCGCTATGTTCCTCAATAGGCCACCGTGGCAACCTGCCGCACGAAGCGCGCGCTTTCGATTTCGTCGACGAACGCAATGGCGTAGTCCTCCGCCGAAATCGTGCTGTTGCCTTTCTCATCGGCAATGAGCTTGTCCTCGCCAACCCGGAATGTGCCTTTGCGCTCGCCCGGCGCGATGATGGCGGCCGGTGCGAAGAAAGTCCAATCGATATCGCTCACCGTCCGGTAGACGCCAAGTGCGTCACGGTGCGCAAGGGCGTAAGCCTTGTACTGCTCGGGAAATCCTTCAGTATCGACGAGCTGTTTGCCAGGGGCAACTTCGAGCGAGCCTGCACCGCCCACGGCCACGATCCGCTTGATACGAGCTGCCCGAGCGATCTCCACCAATGCGCGCGTGGCGTCGACGACTTTGCCTGCACTATCGTGTGGCGGCGCATAGGCGCTTGCAATCACGTCGTGGCCTGCCACCGCGGCCGTCATCGCGGGCACATCGAAAAGATCGCCCTGGCGAGCCGTGATATGCGCGGCGTTTTGCACGCGCTCCGGATGGCGCGCAAATGCGCTGACCTCATGGCCGCGCCGTGCCGCTTCCGCCGCGATTCGCGAGCCAATCATGCCGGTTGCGCCAAAAAGCGCGATCTTCAGACTCTTTTGCATACTTGCTCTCCATATAAGTAACTGAATCAGTTACACATTAAGATGAAAAAACGGCAGGGTTCGCGCCCCGCCCCATTCATGCCCTGCTGAACTGCATTACCCCCGCCGCCGCATGCGTTCTTCCTGCCGTTGCGCCGACAGCACGCCGGCCGTGACGTCCGCCAGCGTCCTCGAAGCAAGCGACGCTTCGAGTGCCCGCACGGCGTCGTCGACGACTTCGACGAGCACTGCTTGAATATGCCTGCCGACCATACAGTCGGGATTTGGCGTATCCCGGTGCAGGCCAATCAATTTGCCTTCATCGACAGCCCGATAGACATCGATCAGTGCAATGTCCTTCGGTTCGCGGGCTAGCAACGCGCCACCGCCCGCGCCCAGCTGCGAGGTGGTCAGCCCGGCGGCAGCCAGCATCGACAGCAGGCGCCGGATCAACGCCGGGTTCGTGTTCACGCTGCCGGCAATGATGTCGGACGAAAGCGGCACGCCCTCTTGCAGCGACAGCAAAGCGAGCACATGAACGGCGTACGCGAAACGGCTGCTCGTATTCATTCCCCGCGCTGCTCCCGACATAGCCTCATTGGCCGTCAAATAGTGTAACTAGTTTAATTACATTTTCGCGCTGACGCAAGTGCCAAAAGATGCACGCGCTGCCGCAGCTCCCGTCACAGAGCGGGAGTACACTTTGCCATGCGCGTTCCGTCCCAACGTAGGTACCGACAGGAGAAAGCCCATGGCAGCGAAGAAGATTCTCTTTTTGACCGGCGATTTTGCAGAGGACTACGAAACGATGGTGCCGTTTCAGGCGCTGCAGGCCGTCGGACATGTCGTACACGCTGTATGTCCCGGCAAGAAGGCGGGAGAAAAGGTGAAGACGGCCATTCACGACTTCGAAGGCGATCAGACGTACACCGAAAAACCCGGGCACCACTTCGCCCTCAATGCATCGTTCGACGAAGTCGACGTGCATCAATACGACGCCCTCGCGATTGCGGGCGGCCGCGCGCCCGAGTACTTGCGGCTCAATCCCAAGGTGATATCGCTCGTGCAGCAGTTCGCGAAAGATAAGAAACCGATTGCCGCCATTTGCCACGCGGCACAACTGCTCGCGGCGGCCGATGTGATTCGCGGCAAGCGTATCTCTTCGTATCCGGCCTGCTCGCCGGAGGTTCGCCTCGCCGGCGGCGAATATGTCGATATTCCCGTGGATGCGGCCATCACCGATGCGCCGTTCGTCACGGCCCCAGCGTGGCCCGCACATCCGGAATGGCTGCGGCAGTTCCTCGTTTTGCTCGGCACGCGCATCGAACTTTGAACGGGGACTCTAGCTTTAAGTGTTTGGATAGGAGCACGCGGCACACGACAGTTAGATCGACCTGTCAAGGCCATCGCAACTTCGTTGCTCGCGTGCTTGCCGAGTGATAGAGTCCCTCCGTCCGATTGACTGAGAGGGACTCGCGAAGAAGCAGCTCCCTTTCGCAACCAACAAGGTGCGCGATGAGACGCCTGCCAGTTTTGCTATGCGCCTTCATCGTCACATCGGCTGTTGCAGCGGAGTTCGATCCCGCTGCGGAACTCGCGCAGCGAAGCAAGTTGCCAGCAAGTGATGTAACCGCACTACTTGCAACCTGCGAATCGAGCAACGCCACTCAAATGAGCGTTAATTTCTGCGCTTGGCGAGACCTGCTCGTAGCTGAGCACCAGCTGCAAGATGTTGTCGATAGAAGGGGAGTACAAACTCCCCAGTGCGCGGACATGCTGGCGAAGAAGCTGTCTGCTTGGAGAAAGAAGCGGGACCTCGGCTGCGAGAAGTCAGCGAAATTGGACTACGAAGGCGGCTCGATGCTACCAACCGCCATCGCCATGTGTGAAACGGCGGAAGCGCAGCTCATGACGAAAAAGATAAGCTCGCACAAGGCCTGTCGCTAAGCTCAACCGCCCGCCTCCTCCCCCGAAAACGATCCCGCGCGCCCCGCCAGCGCAGCGACGACCACCACGAGCTCAAGCGGATCGATCGGTTTCGCAAGATGCGTCTGAAACCCCGCCAGCAACGTGCGCCTGCGGTCCTCGCTGCGCGCGAATGCGGTCAGCGCGGCGGCGGGCGTGGCGCGCCCACGCGGTGCTTCCCAAGTTCGCAGCCGGCGAATGAACTCGTAGCCGTCGACACCCGGCATGCCGATGTCGCTCACGATCACATCGGGTGGCGCCTCGATGCAGGCCTCGAGCGCCTCGAGCGCATACCCGAACGCCCGCGTCTTGGCGCCTCGCTCCTCGAGCACGCGGCATACGAGCTCGCGCGCATCGGGTTCGTCCTCCACGATCACCACCTGCAAACCCGCGAGCGCCGGCGGCGTAACCTCCGGCAACGGTTCGTCGAGCGCACTGCGGGAAAGATTCGCAGCAACCGCCGGCAAGCGCACGACAAACGCCGCGCCTTTGCCCGCGCCATCGCTGCGCGCCTCGATGCTCCCCCCGTGCATTTCGACGAGCTGCCGGGCAATCGCAAGCCCGAGCCCCAGCCCGCCGTGCTGTCGCGCAATGCTGGCGTCCTCCTGGCAAAAGCGCTCGAACACATGCGGTAAGAACTCGGGCGTAATCCCCTGTCCGTTGTCGGCCACCGTCAGCTCGACATCGTCATCGACACGGCGCAGCGTCACCTCGATCGTGCCCCCCTTGCCCGTGAACTTCACGGCATTCGAAAGCAGATTCCAGACAATCTGCTGCAGTCGCGAGGGGTCGGCCTGCATCGCGGCATCGGGTTCGAGCGCCGGCACGATGCGGATCTCCTTCGCAAGCGCGGCAGGACCCACCGAACGGATGACGTATTCGACGATATCGACGAGATCGACCCGCTCGACATCGAGACGCAGCTTGCCGGCGAGAATCCGCGAAAAGTCGAGCAGATCGTCGACCATCCTCGCCTGGGCGCGTGCATTGCGGTCGATCACCTCGAGCCCCTTGCGAATCGATTCGGACGCACTCGCATCGCGCAGCAAGACCTGCGTCCAACCGATGATCGCATTCAAAGGCGTGCGCAATTCGTGCGAAAGCATCGCGACGAATTCGTCCTTCATACGCGAAACGCGCTCGGCCTCCGCGCGCGCCGCCCGCTCCGAGGCAAGCAATGCCTCGCGCTCCTCCGCCAACGCGCGAAAATGGGCCTCACGCTCCTGCGCGTTTTGCGCCTCGGCAAGCTCGCGCTCGATGCGCCGCTCGCGCAGCACGCGCTCGATCGCTTCCGGCAGATATTCGAGGTAGCTCTCGCTCTTCGGCACGACATCGGCAACGCCCGAGCGAAGCGCCTCGATGACGCGCGCCTCGTCCGCGAAACCCGTGCAGAGAATAGCCGGCAATGCCAGCCCGTCGCCGCGCAGCGCGCGCAGAAACTCGAGCCCTGTCTCACGCCCACCCAACGTGTAATCGACGATCAATACATCGGGTGTCTCCTCAGTCATCGCGACGCGCGCGGCGTCGGTCGTGGACGCCGGGCTCACGCGGTAGCCCGCGCGCCCGAGCGCACGCGACGCGAGGCGTAGCAGCCCCTCGTCGTCGTCGATGAACAGGACGTGCGCGGTCATCGCCCGCACGAGGGGAGTTTGACGACCTGCAGAAAGAAGCCCAGCCGACGCACAGCTTCGATAAAGGCGTCGTACTCGACGGGCTTCGTCACGTAGACGTTGCAGCCAAGCTCGTAACAGCGCTCGATCTCGCGAGGGTCGTCAGTAGTCGTCAGCACGATGACCGGCAGCGATGCCGTGCGCTTGTCAGCCTTCAGACGCCGCAGTACCTCGAGGCCATCGATACGCGGCATTTTCAAATCGAGCAGGATGACCGATGCCGGTGCCGGATCGCGCAGAAAAGGCGCGTCGTCGCCGAAAAAGAAGTCGAGCGCTTTCTGCCCGTCGGACAGGCGCGTGAAGCCGTTCGTAAGACCGGCGCGGCGCAGATTGCGCTCGATGAGCGTTGCATGGCCGTCGTCATCCTCGATCAGGATGATGCTGACGGATTGGCCGACTGCGGGTCCGGTATGCGTCATATCGATTCCCTTTGAATCAGGCTGCGACCTGTTCGGCCGCCTCCGGTAGCGATAAGTAGAAAGTCGTCCCAACGCCTTCGGTCGATTCGGCCCACACCCGTCCGCCATGCCGCTCGACCATGCGGCGCACGAGCGCGAGCCCGATGCCTTCGCCTGTCGCAACGCTGCCATGCAACCGCTGGAACGCGTTGAACAGGCGCGGCATCGCCCCGGCCGGAATACCGAGGCCATTATCCTTCACGTAGAAGATGCGTAGCGAGTGCGTACCGGCCGGCGCGGGCATGGCCCCGATTTCGATGCGCCCCGGGCGCTCCGGATCGAGGTAGTTCACCGCGTTGCCAATCAAATTCGCAAAGATCTGTTCGAGCGCCGTGGGATCGCCCCACACCGGCGGCAATTCGGACGTCACGACTTCGGCATTGCGCGAACGGATCGAGCCTTGCATCGCGTCGAGCACATGGCGCACGAGCGCCGCGACATCGACGGCCTGGCGACGATACTCGACGCGCCCCACCCGCGATAAGCGCAGCAACGAATCGATGATATGCGCCGCACGCAGGACCGCGCTTTGCAAAAAACGCAGCGCTTCGCCAATGTCCTCGTCGATGAGCCGTTCGACATGCTCGCGATCCTCGGGCGACAGCGACGATTCGCGCACGGCCGCGCGCAGATCGTCGCAAGCATGCGTCAGTTCCTTGGAGAAACCCTGCAAATTGACGAGCGGCGAGCGCAGATCGTGCGAGACGCTGTAAATGAACATCTCGTTTTCCTGCGTTTGCTGATGCAGAGTCTCGTTGGTACGAGCCAGCTCGTCGGCCCGGCGCGCAAGGTCGCTCTGAAAGCGCGCCTGCATCCGTTCGGATTCGCGCAGACGCCGGCTCGTCTCGTGCAGAATCGAGTCGAGATGCGCAATCTCGTCATTTCCGGGCGACGGCAGCCCGAGCGGCGCGTTCTCGGCAAGCCGCGCAGCGTTATCCGACAACTGGTGAAGCCGCCCGCGCAGTCCACGCGTGAAAAGGAAGACAGCCAGCACCGCGAGCACCAGCGAGCCGACGACGGCCGCCGTCGTCAACCGCTGCTGTTGTGCGAGCGCGGCCGTGGCCTCTTCCGTACGCAGCGAATCGATGCGCAATTCCTCGGTCTGGAATGCCGCCACCTGGGACCGGAAGCGATCGATCACATCGATGTTGGCCTGATTGCGAAAGCGTTCGAGCACGTCGTCGTGGCGGCCGTTGCGCAGCAGATCCTGCACGCGGTCGGACCACTGCCGGTAGGCTTGCACGGACTGGCGGATCTGCGCCGCGCGCTCGACCTGGGTGGGATTGTTTGCGACGAGGTCGACCAGTCTGTCTATATTGCGATCGAGCTCGATCCAAAGGGAAACCGGGGTCGTCGTCGTGCGATCGTCCTTGAGCACGGCACCGCGCATGCGTACCGTCTCGAGCAAAACGGGTTCGAGAATCGCGTTCGTCTGGCGCAGGACATCCTTGCTGTGCAGCGCCCATTGCTCCGCCTGCTCCGCATTGGCCTGCGCCTTCACGAGCCCTGAAAGCAGCACGAGTTCGAACAGCGTCGGAATCGCAATCAGCAGCAGCCCTTTGGTCGTCAGTCTCATGCTCGAAGGAATGGGGTCGCAAACCTGGCGATGCGCCTGTTAGTTCGAGCATTATGTCGACGTTTGCGCCGAATGACAAAGCGCACGAGGTCGCCCGCGGGTTCCATGCCCGATGCGTTGCGACACTCGTAGCAAATCAGGCCGCCCGCGCCGCCGGGCTCTGGTGTCTCACTTGCCAGCCGTTCTCGAACACGTCGAAAATTTCGGTTCCTTCAGTGCCTCGCAGACCACATCGACAGACAGGTCGATGGATCGAGGCAGTCCTTCGGACACGCCAATCAGCACTGCCTCGATCAAAGTACGGGGCGACCATCCGGTGTTGAGCATTCCCCGACAGTGGGGCCTCAATGCCATCCTGGAATTGCCTTGCGCGGCTAGGACGGCCACGGTGGCCAACTCCCGATACTCGAGCGAGAGCTCGGGGCGTGCGACATCCATGAGCCGCGCGCATTCCGGCGTTTGCATTTCAGGCCTCCCCGTTCGCTGCCCCGTGTCCATCGCACCGGGCGATGACTCGATCTTAGGGAGAATCCTGATGTCCGATACCCACTAAACATAGGGTGTAAGTCGAGACGATTCCCGACATACTTTCCGGTTTCGCCGGCCTCACGTCTTGAGCCGATAGCCGGTCTTGAAGATCCAGGCGACGATCGCCATGAAAATCAACAGAAATACGCCCGTCATGGCAAGGCTCACCCCGACGTGCACGTCGGCCACGCCATAAAAACTCCACCGAAAACCGCTGATCAGATAGACGACAGGGTTGGCAAGCGCGATCGTGCGCCATACCGGGGGCAAGATGCCGATCGAGTAGAAACTGCCGCCAAGAAACGTGAGCGGCGTGACGATCAGAAGCGGAATGACCTGCAGCTTTTCGAAGCCATCGGCCCAGATACCGATGATGAAGCCGAACAGGCTGAACGTGATCGAGGTCAGGACGAGAAAGAGCAGCATCCAGAACGGATGCTCGATTCTCAGCGGCACGAAGCACGCGGCGGTCGCCATGATGATGAGACCGAGCATGATCGATTTCGTCGCGGCCGCGCCGACGAAGCTCACGACCAGCTCGAGATAGGACACGGGCGCCGACAGCAACTCATAGACGGTGCCCGTGAATTTCGGAAAGTAAATTCCGAACGAAGCGTTCGTAATGCTTTGCGTGAGCAGCGACAACATGACGAGCCCCGGCACGATGAACGCGCCGTAGCTGATGCCGTCGATCTCGCGAATGCGCGAGCCGATGGCCGCGCCGAACACCACGAAATAAAGCGAGGTGGAAATGACCGGCGAGATGACGCTTTGCATCAGCGTGCGCCAGGTTCGCGCCATCTCGAAGAGGTAGATCGCCCGCACGGCGTACAGATTCATCAGGATGTCTCCCGGACCAGGTCGACAAAGATATCTTCGAGCGAACTCTGCGAAGTCTGCAGATCCTTGAAGCGGATTTGCGCATCCGCCAGATCCTTGAGCAGCCGAACGATGCCGGCCCGCTCGGACTGGGTGTCGTCGTAGGTGTACGTGAGCGCGCTGCGGTTGGACGACAGTTCGAGCCCGTAGCCCGCAAGCGATGGCGGCACGGCTTCGAGCGGCGCTTCCAGATCGAGCGTCAACTGCTTCTTGCCAAGCTTGCGCAAGAGCTGCGCCTTCTCCTCGACAAGAATGATTTCGCCGCGATTGATAACGCCGATGCGGTCGGCCATTTCTTCGGCTTCATCGATGTAGTGGGTCGTCAGAATGATCGTCACGCCGCTTTCCTTGAGCGTGCGCATCAGGTTCCACATGTCGCGCCGCAGCTCGACGTCGACCCCCGCGGTCGGCTCGTCGAGAAAGAGCAGCGCCGGTTCGTGCGCGAGCGCCTTGGCAATCAGCACGCGCCGCTTCATGCCGCCCGAGAGCATCATGATGCGGTTGTCCTTCTTGTCCCAGAGCGAGAGCGCGCGCAGCACTTTCTCGATATGAGCCGGATCGGCCGGCTTGCCGAACAGCCCGCGTGTGAACGAGACCGTGGCCCAGACCGTCTCGAAGGCGTTCGTCGTCAGCTCCTGCGGCACGAGCCCGATCATGGCGCGGGCCCGCCGATAGTCGCGCACGATGTCGTGGCCGTCGACGACGACGCGGCCCGCTGTGGCGTTGACGATGCCGCAGACGATGCCGATCAGCGTCGTCTTGCCGGCGCCGTTCGGTCCCAGTAGGGCGAAGACCTCGCCACGGCGCACTTCGAGGTTGACATTCTTGAGCGCCGCGAAGCCCGAAGCATAGGTCTTCGAGAGGTCGGTGATGGTCAGGATGGGTTGCATGGACAGCGACGATAGCAGAACCGCGGCAAAGCCGCCGGGAGCCGCGCCGGTGCCCTCGCCCCGCAACCCACGAAAAAAAAGGCGCCACGTGACCGTGGCGCCTTAAAGAAGTTCTAGCCATTCCGAGGGCCGTGCTAGAACCTGAGAGACGGTATTCCGGAACTTTCAACCGCCGATGTGCGCCGCTTGATGCGCACACCGGAGACGTCGATGCCACCCTTGGCGACACTCGCTCCGAAATGAGATTCCATTTTTTCTCTTTCAGCCGACGAAGTCAAGATAATTTTTGCCGAATTGTTGACAGGTAGGGCCTAGTGGAAAACGATTACATGGGATTTATGACGTATTTTTTACCGATGTCGCGCCGGACACATTTGCGCACTTGCAGGCGATGAAAGGCAAACATGAAATAAAGTTTCGAAAAATCATCGGAAGACAATCGTGCCCGTGACGCCGCGCAAATCGGTACCCGTCAGCAAGCCCGCCGAGAAAGACGGCGCGCCGGAGGAAGTCGCCGCGCTCGCACGCGGCCTGACAGTGCTGCGCAGCGTCGCCAGCGCCGACGCTCCGATCAGCAATCGAGAGTTGGCCGAACTGACGGGCATCCCGAAACCGAGCGTCTCGCGCTTGACGGCGACGCTCGTCAAGGCGGGCTTCCTCTTCCAGTTGCCCGACAGCGAGCGCTTCGTGCTCACGGCGTCGGTCCTCGAGCTGTCGAACGGCTTTTTACGCAACTTCGACATCCGGGCGCGTGCCCGCCCGTTTCTCGTCGATCTGGCCGATCGCACGGCGCTCTCGGTGCATCTCGCCACGCGCGACCGGCTCGACATGGTCGTCATCGAGGCTGTCCGCCCCTCTTCCGCGATTCTCGTCTCGCGGCTCGAGGTCGGCTCGCGCGTGGATCTCACGCGAACGGCGGCCGGACACGCCTATCTCGCGGCACTCGCCGCGCCGGAGCGCGACACATTGATGGCCGGCATGCAAGTCGCCGCGGGCGCCGACTGGCCTCACGTCCACGCACGTGTGGTGCACGCACTGGCCAAAGCGCAGAAGAACGGCTTTGCGATAGAGACCGGCGACTGGTACGAGGGACTCAATGCGATCGCAGCCGGCTTCGTCGGCCCCTCGGGCGAGCGCTATGCCGTGAATTGCGGCGGCGCCGCGCATCTGTGCACGCGCGAGTGGCTCATCGAACACGCCGCGCCGGCGCTCGTCGAATGCGTCGGAAAGATCGTTCGCGAGATCGGGGGCGCGCCGCGGCTGCGTCTGTCCGAGTAACAGCGGTAACCGGCTGAAAAATACCCGGGTGGACTGCACGCGAGCGCTCGACGTAGCATCATGCATCGCGAACATTTTCCCTGAAGAGGCGCTTTTTATCCCACCCAGGCGCCTACCGCTCGCGCGCATCAGCATTGCAACTCTTGACCCATACCGATGGCCGAACAGGAAAACCGACCCGATCCTCCCCGCCCCCCTCATGACTCAGGCCCGGGCGACGCGCCGAAGCCCGATGCCACGCGTTCCACCGGCCGCCGACTCGGCGTGCTCGTCGCCGCGATCCTCGTAGCCGCGCTCGTGCTGGCCTGGTGGCGGCCCTGGAGTCGCCCCGCCGCCTCGGGCGCGGTACCGGCCGGCGCGAGCGGCGCACACGCCGGCCGCGGCGGCGCGGGCCGATTCGGGAACATGCCCCAGCCCGTCCACGTGGCAACGGCCGTACACGGAGACATGCCCATCGTGCTGACGGCGCTCGGCACCGTGACGCCGCTGGCCTCCGTGACAGTCAAGACCCAGCTGGCCGGCACGCTTCAAAACGTTGCGTTCCGGGAAGGACAGATGGTGAAGCAAGGAGACCTGCTCGCACAGATCGATCCGCGCCCGTATCAGATCTCGCTCGATAACGCGCAAGGCACCCTGGCAAAAGACATGGCGCTGCTTCAAACAGCGAAGCTCGACCTCGAACGCTATCGCGCGCTGCTCGCGCAGGACTCCATCGCACGCCAGCAAGTCGATACGCAAGCGTCGCTCGTCAAACAATACGAAGGGCAGGTACGCTCGGATCAAGCGAGCGTAGATACTTACAAGCTCGATCTCGTCTATGCGCGCATCACCGCCCCCGTCTCGGGGCGAGTCGGTCTGCGTCAGGTGGACCCCGGCAATTATGTGACGCCGTCGGACACGAACGGCATCGTCGTCATCACTCAGCTGCAGCCGATCAGCGTCGTCTTCACGACATCCGAAGACAATCTGCCAGCCATCCTGAAGCAGATGCATGCGGGCGCGAAGCTTTCGACGACGGCTTACGATCGCAACAACACCGCGCCGCTCGAAACGGGTTACCTCGATACCGTCGACAACCAGATCGATACCGCAACCGGCACGGTGAAGCTGCGCGCGCTTTTCAAGAACGACGGACAACTGCTGTTTCCGAATCAGTTCGTGAACGCGCGGTTGCTCATCGATACGCTTCACGACGCGGTGATCGTGCCCACCTCCGCTGTGCTCAACGGGGCATCCGGCCGCTTCGTCTATATCGTGAAGCCCGACAATACCGTGACCGTACGGCCCGTGACGGTCGGCCCCGTCGACCGCGAACGCACGAGTATCGCCTCGGGGCTTGCCGTCGGCGAGCGCGTCGTCATAGACGGTTCCGATCGACTGCGCGAAGGCGCCAAGATCACGATCCCGGCCGACGCGCCTTCGGGCGCCTCGCATGGCAGCGCGGCCAGCGCCGCGACCGGGCACGGACCTGCGCACCGCCACGCGGCGAGCGCCGGCGTAGCCGCGTCGGCTGCCGCGCATTGATGTCCGCAATGAGGCACCGAACCCGAGCATCGAACGCATGAATCCTTCCCGCGCTTTTATTCTGCGCCCGGTCGGCACTGCGCTGCTGATGGCGGCGATCATGCTCGTCGGCCTCGTGGCGCTGCGCTATTTGCCGATTTCGGCGCTGCCCGAGGTCGACTATCCGACCATTCAGGTGCAGACGTTCTATCCGGGGGCAAGCCCCGAGGTCATGACATCGTCGGTGACGGCACCGCTCGAGCGCCAGTTCGGGCAAATGCCTTCGCTCAATCAGATGGCGTCGCAAAGCTCGGCGGGCTCGTCGATCATCACGCTGCAGTTCAGCCTCGATCTGCCGCTCGATGTCGCCGAGCAGGAAGTGCAGGCCGCGATCAACGCGGCCGGCAATCTGCTGCCGTCGGATCTGCCTGCGCCCCCCATCTACGCGAAGGTGAACCCGGCGGACGCACCGATCCTGACGCTCGCGATCACGTCGAAGACGATGCCGCTCACCGACGTGCAGAACCTTGCCGATACGCGCCTTGCCCAGAAGATCTCGCAAGTTGCGGGCGTTGGTCTCGTGAGCCTGTCGGGCGGCCAGCGCCCCGCCGTACGCATCCAGGCGAATCCGCTCGCGCTTGCCTCCTACGGTCTCAATCTCGACGACTTGCGCACGACGATCGGCAATCTCAACGTCAATACGCCGAAGGGCAACTTCGACGGGCCGACGCGCAACTACGCGATCAACGCCAACGATCAATTGACCGATGCCAGCGCCTACCAAAGCGCCGTCGTCGCTTACAAGAACGGCCGGCCGGTGATGCTGACCGACGTGGCGAAAATCGTCGACGGCGCGGAGAACACGCGGCTCGGCGCCTGGGTCGGTACGCTGCACGGCCCGCAGCCCGTGACGCCCGCCATCTTGCTGAACGTGCAGCGTCAACCAGGTGCGAACGTGATCCAGGTCGTGGACAGTGTGAAGGCCATCTTGCCGCAGCTTCGCGCATCGCTGCCCGCGGCGCTGGACGTGGCTGTCGTCACTGACCGCACGACGACGATCCGTGCCTCCGTGCGCGATGTGCAATTCGAGCTCGCGGCCTCGGTCCTGCTCGTCGTGCTCGTCATGTATCTTTTTCTCGCCAACGTCTATGCGACGGTCATCCCCAGCCTCTCGGTGCCGCTCTCGCTGATCGGCACGCTGGCCGTCATGTACCTGTGCGGTTTCTCGCTCGACAACCTTTCGCTGATGGCGCTGACGATCGCCACGGGCTTCGTCGTCGACGATGCCATCGTCATGATCGAGAACATCGCCCGCTATGTCGAAGCCGGCGATTCGCCGCTCGAAGCGGCGCTCAAAGGCTCGAAGCAAATCGGCTTCACGATCATCTCGCTGACGGTCTCGCTGATCGCGGTGCTGATCCCGCTGCTGTTCATGGGCGATGTGGTGGGGCGGCTCTTTCACGAGTTCGCGATAACGCTTGCCGTGACGATCGTGATCTCGGCTGTCGTCTCGCTGACGCTCGTGCCGATGATGTGCGCCAAGCTGCTGCGTCACACCCCGCCGCTCGAAAGCCACCGCTTCGAAGCCCGTGCCCGTGCAGCCATCGACGCGATCATCGCCCGCTACGGCATTGCGCTCGAGTGGGTACTCGGGCGCCGGCGCGCAACGCTCGTGGTGGCCTTGCTCACGCTCGTGCTGACGGGCGTGCTGTATGTCTTCATTCCAAAAGGCTTTTTCCCCGTGCAGGACACGGGCGTGATCCAGGCCATCACACAAGCGCCGCAGTCGGTCTCCTACCAGTCGATGGCCGAGCGCCAAAGCGCACTTGCAGCCGAGATCCTGCGCAACCCCGATGTCGAGAGCCTGACCTCGTTCATCGGTGTCGACGGCAGCAACGTGACGCTCAACAGCGGCCGGATGCTCATCAACCTGAAGCCGGCGAGCGAGCGCAGCGAAAACGCGAGCACGATCATTCGAGACATCACGGCATCGGTCGCCGATGTGCCCGGCATCTCGCTTTACATGCAGCCAGTGCAGGACCTGACGATCAACTCGACCGTCAGCCCCACGCAATACCAGTTCATGCTGACCGACCCGAATCCCGACGAGTTTTCAACCTGGGTGCCCAAGCTCGTCGAGCGGCTGAAAGCTGCGCCGGAACTGGCCGATGTGGCCACCGATCTGCAGGAAAGCGGGCGCTCCGTCTATGTCGAAATCGATCGCGCAAGCGCGGCGCGCTTCGGCATCACACCAGCCACGGTCGACAATGCGCTTTACGACGCATTCGGACAGCGGATCGTATCGACGATCTTCACGCAATCGAACCAGTACCGCGTAATTCTGGAAGTCGAGCCGCAAATGCAGCATTACATCGATGCGCTCAAGTCGATCTACCTGCCCTCTTCGATCGCGTCCAGCGGACAAGTCCCGCTTTCCGCCATTGCGACGTTTTCCGAGCGGCCGGCGCCGCTGCTCGTGACCCACCTCGGCCAATTCCCCGCCACGACCGTCTCGTTCAACCTCGCGCCCGGTGCCTCGCTCGGCCAGGCGGTCAAGGCGATTCGCGCGGCCGAGGCCGACATCGGGCTGCCCGCGTCGTTCCAGACGCGCTTTCAGGGTGCCGCGCTCGCGTTCCAGGCTTCGCTCGCCAACGAGCTGTTCCTGATTCTCGCGGCCGTCGTCACCATGTACATCGTGCTCGGCGTGCTCTACGAGAGCTTCATCCATCCGATCACGATTCTCTCGACGCTGCCTTCCGCGGGTGTCGGCGCGCTGCTTGCGCTGATGATCTCGGGGCACGATCTCGACATCATCGGCATCATCGGTATCGTCTTGCTGATCGGGATCGTCAAGAAGAACGCGATCATGATGATCGACTTCGCCCTCGAGGCCGAGCGCGACGAAGGCAAATCGCCGCGCGAGGCAATCTACCAGGCCTGTCTGTTGCGTTTCCGGCCGATCCTGATGACGACGATGGCGGCGTTGCTCGGCGCGTTGCCGCTGATGCTCGGCACCGGTGTCGGCTCCGAGCTGCGTCACCCGCTCGGCATTGCGATCGCGGGTGGCCTGCTCGTGAGTCAATTGCTCACGCTGTTCACGACGCCCGTGATCTATCTCGGCTTCGATTCGCTCGCGCGCAAGGTGCGCGAACGCTTCGGTTCCGCTGCCCGCCGCGGCCACGCTGGCGATGCGGGCGCATGAGGGCATGAGCGCATGAACCTATCGCGCCCGTTCATTTCGCGTCCGGTCGCAACGACGCTGCTCGCGATCGGCATTGCCTTGTCGGGACTCTTCGCGTTCGTGAAACTGCCCGTCGCGCCGCTGCCGCAGATCGACTTCCCGACCATCGTCGTCATGGCGCAAATGGCCGGAGCAAGCCCGGACACGATGGCGACGAGCGTCGCGAGCCCGCTCGAACGGCATCTGGGGCAGATCGCGGATGTGACCGAAATGACCTCCCAAAGCTCGGTCGGCTACACGCGCATCACACTGCAGTTCGGATTGAACCGCGATATCGATGGCGCCGCGCGCGACGTGCAGGCGGCCATCAACGCCGCGCGTGCCGACTTGCCGACGAGCCTGCGCAGCAATCCGACCTACCACAAGTACAACCCCTCGGATGCGCCGATTCTCGTTCTCTCGCTGACTTCCGCCACGATGACGGCCGGGCAGCTCTACGACGCCGCATCCACGGTGCTGCAGCAGGCGCTGTCGCAAGTCGACGGCGTCGGCGAAGTCGACGTGAGCGGCGCGGCCAACCCTGCCGTGCGCGTCGAGCTCGAACCGCAGGCGCTCTTTCACTACGGCATCGGGCTCGAAGACGTGCGCGCGGCGCTCGCCGCGGCGAACGCGCACAGCCCCAAGGGCTCGATCGACTTCGGCCCGCACACGTTTCAGATCTATACGAACGACCAGGCGACGCGCGCGGCGCAATACAAGGATCTCATCATTGCCTACCGCAACGGCGCGGCGGTCAAGCTTTCCGATGTGGCAGAGGTTGTCGATTCGGTCGAAGATCTGCGCAACCTGGCGTTATCGAACGGCAAGCGCGCCGTGCTCGTCATCCTTTACCGGCAGCCCGGCGCGAATATCGTGCAGACGGTCGATCGCGTGATCGGCATGATCCCGCAGTTGAAGGCGTCCCTGCCGGCCGCGATCGATGTGACGCCCGTGATCGATCGCTCGACGACGATCCGTGCCTCGCTCAAGGATACGGAGCGCACGCTGCTGATCGCCGTGACGCTCGTCGTCTCCGTCGTCTTCCTCTTTCTGCGCAACTGGCGCGCAACACTGATCCCAAGCGTCGCCGTACCGATCTCCATCATCGGCACATTCGGCGCGATGTACCTGCTCGGCTATTCGATCGACAACCTTTCGCTGATGGCACTTATCGTGGCGACAGGCTTTGTCGTCGACGACGCGATCGTCGTCCTCGAGAACATCTCGCGTCACATCGAAGAGGGCGTACCGCCAATGCGCGCGGCCTACCTCGGGGCGCGCGAAGTGGGCTTTACGGTGTTGTCGATCAGCGTCTCGCTCGTCGCCGTCTTCCTGCCCATTTTGTTGATGGGCGGCATCATCGGCCGCCTCTTTCGCGAGTTTGCCGTCACGCTTTCGGTGGCGATCGGCGTCTCGCTCGCGATTTCGCTGACGGTGACACCGATGATGTGCTCGCGCCTCCTGCGCCCCATCGACGAACAAAAAGCGCAAGGCCGCCTCGCGCGCACGCTCGAGCGCGGCTTCGACAGGCTCGCGCGCGGCTACGAACGCACGCTCGGCTGGGCGCTCGCGCATCCCGCGCTCGTGCTCGCGACGCTCGTCGCCACCGTTGCGCTCAACGTCTATCTCTACATCGCTGTGCCCAAGGGGTTCTTCCCGCAGCAGGATACCGGACGCCTCGTCGGCGGCATCATGGCGGACCAGAGCACCTCGTTCCAGCTCATGAAGACCAAGTTCGCCGAGATGATGCGCATCGTCCAGAGCAATCCGGCGGTCGACACCGCAACGGGTTTTACGGGCGGCCGCGCGACGAACGCGGGCTTCATGTTCATCTCGCTCAAACCTAAGAGCGAGCGCAAACTGTCGGCCGATCAGGTCATCGCGCAATTGCGCGGACCGCTCTCGCATGTCGCCGGCGCACAGACCTTTTTGCAGGCCGTGCAGGATATTCGCGTCGGCGGACGCCAGTCGAACGCGCAGTTTCAATTCACGCTGCTCGGCGATTCGACGGCTGAGCTCTACGAGTGGGGGCCTAAGCTCACGGAAGCGCTCAAGCACCGCCCCGAGCTTGTCGATGTCAATTCGGATCAGCAGCAAGGCGGCCTCCAATCGATGGTGACGATCGATCGCGCCAGCGCCGCCCGTTTCAAGATCACGCCATCGCAGATCGACAATACGCTTTACGACGCGTTCGGCCAACGCCAGGTTTCGACGATCTTCAACCCGTTGAACCAATATCACGTGGTGATGGAAGTGGCGCCGCGCTATTGGCAAGACCCGGAGATGCTCAAACAGATCTACATCAGCACCTCGGGCGGCAACGCGAGCGGCTCGCAATCGACGAACGCGGTCGCGGGCACGGTGACGACATCGACCAGCGCCAGCCGTAGCGGCAGCGCGGGCACGGGTAGCAGCGCGGGTACAACCGGCTCGACGGGCGCCGCTGCGGTGGCGGCCGACGCCGCGCGCAACCTTGCCACGAACGCGATCGCCGCGAACGGCAAATCGAGCGCCTCGACGGGCTCCGCGGTCTCGACATCGCGCGAGACGATGATTCCCCTCTCCGCCATCGCCTCGTTCGGTCCCGGCAATACGCCGTTGTCGGTCAGTCACCAGGGGTCGTTCGTCGCATCGACGATCTCGTTCAATCTGCCGCCGGGCCAGTCTCTGTCGAATGCGACGAAAGCCATCGAGGAAACCATGGCCGACATCGGCATGCCGGGAACGATTCACGGCAGCTTTTCGGGAACCGCGCAAGCGTTCCAGTCGTCGGTTTCGACGCTGCCCATCCTGACGCTCGCGGCGCTCGCGGCCGTCTATATCGTGCTCGGCGTGCTATACGAGAGCTACATCCACCCCATCACGATTCTCTCGACGCTGCCTTCCGCTGGCGTCGGCGCGCTGCTCGCGCTGTTGGCCTTCAAGACCGAATTCAGCATCATGTCGTTCATTGGCGTGATTTTGCTGATCGGCATCGTGAAAAAGAACGCGATCATGATGATCGACTTCGCCATCGAAGCGTCGAGGCAAGGCATGTCGTCGCTCGACGCGATCCGCCGCGCGTGTCTGCTGCGTTTCAGGCCGATTCTCATGACGACCTGCGCCGCATTGCTTGGCGCGCTGCCGCTCGCCTTCGGCACCGGCGAGGGGGCCGAGCTGCGCTCGCCGCTCGGGATTTCAATCGTCGGCGGACTGATCGTGAGCCAGGTGCTCACGCTTTATACGACCCCCGTCGTCTATCTCTGCCTGGACCGGCTGCGCGTTCGTTGGGCCGGCCGCCATGGCGCCCCGCTCACTCCTGGCGAATCGCGCTGAAGATCAGAAAAATCCCGCTTTGTGGGCTGTAAAGCGGCGGAATAATTCTGAGACGCGCGGTAATGGCACTTGCGGCGCGATTGGCATACCTTTTACTCATGCGCCAGCCGGTTTGGGCGCTGGCCCCTGAAGGAGACTCATCGTGCGATGGCGAAACGCTTTGCTCGCGCTTCTCGCGGCCGCTGCCGCCTGCTTGAGCGGGACGGCCCACGCGGCACGCTGGAACGTGGGCGTATTTCTTGGGGCGCCCGCGCCCTACTATCCGGCCGTCCCGGCGCCCTACTACTACGGGCCGCCCTATCCTCCGCCTTATGTCCCTTACGCGCCCTACCCGCCCGCGTACTATGACGTGCCCGTCTACGGGCCGCCTGTCTACGCGCCACCCGTCGTCGTACAGCCGCCCATGATCGTTCAGCCGCCCGAGCGCGATGTCTACATCGAACGCTCGCAGACCGCCCCCGCGACGACGCAACGTTCGTCTACAGGCAAAACCTATTGGTATTGTGCGGCGTCGAAAAAGTATTACCCGTATGTCAAGGAATGTTCGAGCGGCTGGCAGGACGTCCCGGCCGCACCCGAGCAAAGGCGCTGAAGTGAGCTTCGCGATGCTTTTCCTACATCCCGACGACCAGCGGGCTAAACCCTGGCCCCTCGCACGTATCGCGGCGGCGGCGATAACTGCCGCACTGGCCGGCTGCACGGTCATGCCGAGCGGCCCGAGCGTCATGGCATTGCCTGGAACCGGAAAGTCGTTCGATCAGTTCCGTGCGGACGACGCGTCATGCCGCCAGTACGCGCTGGCTCAGGTGGGCGGCGTCAGCGCGGGACAAGGCGCAACGACAAGCGCCGTCGGCACCGCGGCACTCGGCACGGCAGTGGGTGCCGCGGCTGGCGCGGCGTTCGGCGGCGGCCGCGGCGCGGCTATCGGCGCGGGCGCGGGACTGCTTGCCGGCGGCGCTGTCGGCGCAGGCACCGCACAGACGTCGGGCTACGGCATACAACGGCGCTACGACTACGCGTACATCCAGTGTATGTACGCCGCTGGCGAGCGCGTGCCGGTACCCGCGAGCGCGGCGCGAATGTACCGGCAGCAGTTCGATGCCGAGGGGCAACGCAACGAGACGATGCCCGACATACCGCCGCCCCCACCGCCTCGTTACTGAGACTCCGCGGCCGGGCGCTATTCGAAGCGCAGCGCCGCGCGGCGAGGACGGTGCGTGTCTCGCGCTATGTCAGTGGGCAGGATGTTCGGCCGCCCAACGCTTCACGGCCGCAAGCGTATTTTTGACGTGCTCGTCCGGCGACAAGGACGTGTATTCGTAGACGATCCGGCCATCGGGAGCGATGACGTACGATACGCGGTTCGCTCGTTCGGTCACGAGCGGCAACGCCGCATCGTAAGACTCGATGATGCGGCCGCTTTCGTCGGCAGCCACGGGAAACTTGCTGCGGCACTCGCTCACAGAGAAACGCGTCAGCGTGGCGATATCGTCGTGCGACACGCCGATCACCGTCGCGCCATATCGTTTGTACTCATCGACGGCATCGGCGAATTCGTGTGCCTCGATGGTGCAGCCTTTCGTGAACGCAGCCGGATAGAAGTACAGCACGACCGGGCCGCGTTTGAGCGCGTCGGCAAGCGAGTACGAGAACGTCTTGCCGCCGAGCGACGCTTGCGTCGAGAATTCGGGTGCCTTGTCGCCGGCCTTGAGCACGGCGGCCGCGTCCAACGATGCTGCGCATAATCCGGTCATCAGCGCCGCTGACAGCGCGATATGTCCCATCCGTCGTTTCATGTCGTTTCCTCGAATCGGTTCAACCTTTGCGGGATAGCCAACGCCATTGTCTCAAAGACCGGGCGAATCGGTCCGATCGGTCGACACGCGTAACAGCGCGTAACAATCGGTCGAAATCGCTAAAGAATTTCGGATCGGAGCCGATAATTCGCCTGATGGAGGTGCGCGCGTGTCGTGCCCGCGCGGCGCGGGCCTCCGTCGGAGCATATCCGCCGCAGTGTCGGGACCTGTCGTCAGCGAGATTCAATGGAAGCAAAAAGAAGCAACGTGCCGCGCCGGCGCACTTGGCGCGAGACGATCGACCGGCTATGGCGGCGAAAAAGCGAGGTCGCGGCGGCTACAGTCGCGCCGCAGCCCGAGCGCCGCACCCTCACCGCCGAACTGGACCGGCTCGTCGGCGGCGTGGACTTCCTGGCCTTCGTCGATGCCGGCTTGCACTTTCTCTACATCTCTGAAGCGAGCCTGCGCTTCGTCGGCTATCGACACGAATATCTGCGGGCCGTCACGCTGCACGAGCTGGTCGCGGCAGGCGAAGCGGCTGCGCTGGACGCACTCCTCGCGCGCGCTGGCGCGTCGGGCAACGTCGAGCGCGCCACGCTGCACCTGATGAAATCCCTGACCTATCCGATTCCGGTCGAGTTGCGCGCCGTGGCGGGTATTCACGAAGGCAGAGCGGGCTTCGCGATTTCAGCCTTCGACATTTCCGGCTGGCGCGCCACCGAAGAGCGCCTCGTCTACGAGCTGCACAACGATCGCATGACGGGCCTCGCGAACGGCACAGCGCTCGCCGCGGCCCTCGAGCGCGCACAGGACGCCGTGGACACGCAAGACACCGGCGCGGCGTTGCTGCTTGTCGATCTCGACGATTATCAACGCGTGAACCGGGCGCTCGGCTATGAGGCGGGCGATGCCTTGCTGCGCGAGACGGCCGAACGGCTCGCGAGCCTCATCTCGTCCGACGAAACGCTCGCGCGCGTGACGAGCGACGAGTTCGCCGTGCTCGTGCGCGCGGGCACGCGCGAGCACGCCGCCGCGGCCGCCGAAGCGCTGGCGCGCCGCTTCATGACCGCAATACAACAGCCCTACTCGTTCAACGGACAAGCCGTGCATCTGTCGGCGAGCGTCGGCATTGCCCTTTACCCCGACCCCGCCGTCACCGCGGGCCGCGGCGCCGGACATCACGAGCAATTCCTGCGGCGTGCGGACCACGCGCTCGGTCAAGCCAAGGCATCGGGCAGCAACACGATTGCGTTTCACACACCCAACGCCGATCCGGCCGATGCGGAGCGCCTGAAGCTCGAAGCCGATCTCTACGATGGCGTACGCAACGGAGAGTTCGCGCTGCACTTCCAGCCGATCACCGAGAGCCGTTCGGGCGGCGTGGTGGGCGTCGAAGCGCTGATGCGCTGGCACCATCCTGTCCATGGCCTCGTGCCGCCCTCGACTTTCGTCCCCCTGGCCGAATCGATCGGACTCATCAACTATCTCGGCAACTGGGTGCTCAAAGTCGCCTGCATGCAGCTCGTGCAGTGGGACATCCAGGGCATCCCGCTGCAATATGTCGCGGTCAACGTCTCGCCGCAGCAGTTCCGCGACCCTCGCTTCACGCAAAACGTACGCGACGCGCTCACGCTGACCGGCCTCGACGCGAGCCGTCTCGTGCTCGAAATTACGGAGAGCCTGCTGATGCAGGACCCCGCGCACGCCAAGGCGCTCCTCGAAGAGCTGACCGCACTCGGCATTCGCTTCGCGATCGACGATTTCGGCACAGGCTACTCGAGCCTTGCGTACTTGCAACGTTTTCCGCTCGCAAAGCTGAAGATCGACCGCAGCTTCGTCGAGAACCTGCTAACCTCTCGCAACGACCAGGCCATCGTATCCGCCGTGGTCGGGCTCGCGCGCACGCTCGAGCTCGAACTCGTCGCGGAAGGCGTGGAAACGGAGGCGCAACGGCGGCTTCTGACCGAGATGGGCTGCGAGCACATCCAGGGCTGGCTAGTCTGCCAAGCGCTGCCTTCGGAAGAACTCGCGCAGCGCTTCGCGGCACGCGTACTGCGCTTGCACGAAGGCGAGCCCGTCGCGTAAACGCAGGTGCAAGGGGCATGCAGGACGGCTCCATCAATCGACATGTATATGGTTTTGACGGAATTCACATGGTAAAAGCGGCGCAGCTCGATAAGCTCTGGGCGCAAATGAGCGAGCGCGGCGACTTCCCGATGCTCTCCCAATCGCTGCGCACCACGGTGGCGGCGATGAAGAACGATGATCTCGACTTTTCGGCGCTGGTACAGGTCGTGTTGTCTGATTTTGCGCTGACGCAAAAGGTCCTGCGGCTCGCCAATTCAGCCATGTACATGGCCTTCGGCGGCAATATCACGACTGTCACGCGCGCGCTGATGGTGCTCGGCATGGATGCCGTCGGCCACCTCGTCGTCGGACTCAAACTCGTCGATCACTTCCACCAGAGTGCGCCGCACCGTATCGACGCGAAGCTCGAGCTCAACCGCACGCTGCTTTCCGGCAGCGTGGCACGCAAGCTGACTTCCGATACGGGCGACTTGCGCGCGGGTGAAGAGGCCGTCGTCTGCACGCTGATGCGGCAAGTCGGCAAGCTGCTCGTCGTCTGCTATCTCGAAGCGGAGTGGGACGCGATTCGGCGCAAGGTGGATGGCGGGCTCGATGAAGCCGCCGCCTGCAACGCCGTGCTCGGCGTCACCTTCGATGAAATTGGCCTCGAAGCGGCGTCGCGCTGGCGCCTGCCGGACCAGATCCGCGCCGGCATGGGCTGCTATGAACCCGAGGCGAACGAGCCGAAAGACGTGCAATGGCTGCGTGCGGTGACGAATTTCTCGACCGACGTCGCCGACGTCCTCAGTTCGTCCGGCACGCCCGCGCAAGCCGCCGAGCTGCAGCTCGCCGAGTTGGCGCAACACTACAGCGACGCACTCGCGACGGACCCGGAGACGCTCGTCTCGATGAGCGCGGCGCTCGCACGCGAGGAAGCGGGCATGGGTGTCATGCGCGAAATCATGGAGCTGCGTGCAAGCGCCGACGCCATCGCGCGTGCGGGCGTGACTCCGGAGGCGCGCATCGCCGCGGGCCTCGAAGATCTACGCGCCTTGCCCTCGGAGAATGCGCTGGCGCCCGTCCTGGCCATGGCCTCGGAGACGGTGCTGGCCGGCCTCGGCTTTACGCGCACGATCGTTTTCGTGCGTCAGGCGCCGGGACTCTTCAAGTCGCGGCTGGGCTTCGGGCGCGACGTGGAGCGCCGGCTGCCCACGCTTTCGTTCAACGAAGCGTTCGAGCCCGACGTCTTCCATCTCGCGATCGCCAACTCGATCGGCATCTTCATCGAGAACGCGCACGATCCCAAGATGGTGGCGCGGCTGCCGGCCTGGTTCCGCGATGCGTTTTCCGATGCCCGCTCGTTCGTCCTGCTGCCCGTCACGGTCGATCAATCGACGGTCGCGCTGCTGTACGGCGACTGGGCGCACACCCAGGAGCCCCGGAAGGTCTCGCAAGTCGAAATGAGCGCGCTCAATGAACTCGCCCGCGAGCTCGGCCGCTTCTTCGCACACGCGCCGGCACAGGAAGTCGAAACGCTCTGAGTACGGGCCGCCGGCACAGCGATAGTGCCGGCGCGCGGCGCCTATTCCTGTACGCGTTCGAGCCCCGCGTTGTCGCCGTGCTGATCGGCCGCGCTGGCCCACGCCGCGGACGTGATCGCCAATTCGGCCAGCTCCGCCGGCGTGAACGGCGCGAGCGTCGCGCTCATCTGCTCCAGTGCCGCCCAGTCGGCGCGTTCCAGCGACTGCACAGCGGCCAACAACGTTCCGAGCAATCCTTCGTGCCGAAGAATGGCCGCGCGGATGTGGCCGGCCAGCATCAGGGCATCGAGCGTGGCTTCGAGCGTATCGCCGAACACCGCGTCGACCAATGAAAACACGCCTGTCAAAAACGCCGCGTCGACAACCTTGCGGTTGGCCTGCGTCAGACGGGCCGCCGCCATCTCCATGAAGCGCGCGCGCGTGGCCGCGAGCTGCACGAGCGGATCGTCCTCCAACCGGACCTTGCGGCCGTCCGCGTAGAGCAGCAGCTGCGTCCAGCGCGCGATACGGTTGGTGCCCGTTGCGTTGATCGCATCGCGCAGCGTGGCCACCTTGCGTCCAATGCTGGCCTCGCCCGAATTGGCGAGTCGCATGATATGCATGACGAGCACCGGATTGAGCTTGAGCTCGGCTTCGAGCTGCGCGACGCTCGGGTCCGCGGAGAGCAGCCGCAACAGGTTCAACAGTGCCTGCCGCGGTGCGCTGGCCCGCCGCGACGCGCGCTTATCCGCACGGGCAAAGAAATACCCTTGGAAGACATCGAAGCGCGCGGCCTTCGCGCGCTCGAACATGTCCTGCGAATCGACACCGCGCGCAATGAGAATCTTGCCGGCCGATTTGAGCGCGTCCGCAAGCTTCGCAAGCAGATCGGGCGCCACCTTTGCGACGTCGATCTTGACCGCGTACACATAGGGCAACAACTTGGCGAACGTTGCGTCGGGCGCGCTCACGCGGTCGAGCACGAAGCGATAGCGCTTGCCATGCAGCGCCACGAGACGGGCCGTCAACTCGGCGTCGACGACGATGTCGGGCGGCAGCTGGAAGAAGTAACGCTCGGGCGAGATGCGAGCCAGATCGTCGGCCAGCAGTAACGCTCGATTGACGCTCAGATAGCCTCGATGGCCCCCAAGCGCGGCATGCACACCGCTCGCGCCGATGAGCGCCAACGTTTGCGCCAGCGCCGCGTCGGAAGCAGCGCGGCGGCTTGCGGGATCGGCGTCGGGGGCCGCAGCCCCCTCGCCGGCAAGCGGCTCGCGGGCGACGAGCTCGAACCCGCACAAGAGGCCCTCCGCATCGACAAGCGGCTGACGCGCGGGATGGGTTGCCGCACCGGACGCGTACCCCGTCTGGACTGGCTCGGTGGTCACCGGAGGGTGCGCCGCCGTAACATTGGTCATCTCCATCAGCCCCTCTTCTTTTGTCTGCTTTTATCGCCCGCCCGGTACATACGGTACCGGCCCCGTGGCCATTCTCGGCCGGATTATACGATGGGGTCGAAGCATTGCGATAGCGCAGCGCAGCGCAGACGACAAAAGCGAAAGAGGAAGCTGAAGGAGACGCCGAAACATCAGCCGAACGAGCGGCGCTATCTTTATTTGAGCACGACCTTGACGTCGAAATACTTCGCGGCGATTCGCTCGATCGTCCCGTCGGCCTTCAGCGCACGCAACGCCTCGTCGAGCGTCGCTTTCAACGCCGTATCGCCCTTGCGGACGCCATAGCCAACGCCCGAGCCGAGCAACTGCGAATCGGTGACCGCCGGCCCGGCGAATTCGAATGCCGCACCCTGGGCACGCTTGAGAAAGCCCTTCGATGCGGCTTCCGAATCCTGGAACGCGGCATCGAGCCGTCCGGCGGCGAGATCGGCATAAACCTGGTCCTGCGTCTGGTACGACACTACGTCGACACCCGAGCCAGCCCATTGCGCCTTCGCATACGATTCCTGAATCGTGCCTTGCAATACGCCGACATGCTTGCCTTTGAGCGATGCCGCAGTGGGCAGCAAGCCGCTGTCCTTCCTGGCGATGAGCCGATTCGGTATCGAATAGATGGGCTCGGTGAAATCGATGACCTTCTTGCGTTGTTCGGTGATCGTCATGTCCGAGTTGATCGCATCGAACTTGCGCGCGGACAACGCCGGAATGAGGCCATCGAAGTCGTTCTCGATCCAGACGCATTTGGCCTTGAGCTTCGCGCAAACGGCATGGCCGACTTCGATGTCGAACCCTTGCAGTTCCCCCGTGGAGGTTTTCGACTCGAACGGGGCATACGACGCTTCGAGGCCGAAGCGGATTTGCTTGAGTTCGGCGGCCGATGTGCCGCTCGCGATGGTCGATGCCGCGGCGATGAGCGCAAGCGCCACGTGTTTTCGCATGTTCAATTTCATTAGCATTCCTAAACCAGAAAGTCGCAACAAAGGGCACAGCCGGGGCATCGTCGCCGCGCCAAAATCTCCGTTCAAACGCACGGCACGGGGGGTGGGGGTGGGGTCCGGGGGTGGGGGGCGGGGGGGGGTGGTGTGTT
>CBJLAJ010000016.1:0-58537 GCA_966421005.1 uncultured Paraburkholderia sp. | reverse complement strand
TCGGGTGAAGAATTTTAGCGCTTCAAAAATGCGTTTTGACACAATCTGGGCCGATTCCAGCCCGAGGCGGTCGACTGTAGTTGTTGTCGAACGGCCATTCACGCAAGGAGCTTTGAGGTGCGACGTACTACGATCCACGCCCGATCTCCATGCACGTCGCGCTACGTGTCGTCTCGGCGATGAATTTGTGTACCATGGCCAGATTCACGACAGCTTGGAACGCACGAAGGCATTCGCGCGCAAATCTTTAACGGTCGCCTACCACGTTGACGATTGAACAGGTCATTTCGAAGTCAATACCATGCACACCTTTGCCCATCAATTCGCTCGATGGAGCCTCACAGTACTCCCGCGTTTGGCTGTCGAAGATGTCGCGTGACGGACTTTATTCCGCGGCAGCATCGCGAAACCTCGATTTCCGCGCGAATCACGCCAGCAGCCTCCGCTCCGTCTTCCCGTACTTCACCGACTTCTCATCCGGAATCATCAACCCGGTGTGCTCGTCCCGCCCCTGCAGAATGAAACGCGCGTTCGGGTTGCCGAGTTGCTCGGCCGCGAGCTTGCTATCCGCGCCGATCTCGCCTTTCTTTATCCGGTTCACGATCACGCCGACCGCCGTGTCCTTAAAGTCGCGCAGCATCCACGCGTCGCCGTCGCTGTCGCCGAACACGAGCAGCGGGCAATAGCCGTAGTTCGGATGGCCGGCAAACACGCGCACGACATCGTCGAGCGACGCGGTGCTGACGTACTGGAACGACGTGCGGAGCGGTGCGTCGCCGCATAACGCCTCTTACCCGCAGTGCCCAACATGCTCTTCCAGTGGCTCGGCCCGATGTGCAAGACATTGACCAACTACCTGCACAACGGTCGAACTGCCAGCATGGCCGCGAGTGGAAGCGGTTCTCTTCGCCGCCCAAAGCGTATTAAGGATTGATTCTGAAGAATCCACCCTCTGGAATGACATTTCTTTTCGCTGCCAGATCTGACAGCTAACAATGCCAACCTTCTTAAAGTAGCTTTCGATCAAATCAATCTGGAGCGATCAGCACAAGGAATTCACAACTTTGCGCGGCGAAATATGCATGGACCGCGAAAACGCAATCGATAGAAACGCGCCAAAAACGAAAAGTCGATTTTCCAGAAGCTGCGGCATTCCGATTTTCCACAACGCATGGAGTATCGTTATGAGACTCTGTCACGCACTTGCTGTCAGCGCCGTTCTTTGCTCCCGTCTCGTCATGGCAGCCGATGCGCTGCCCGCACTCGGCGCCGACACCACCGAGACATCGGTGTCCGGGCTTTCGTCGGGAGCCTTCATGGCCGTTCAGTATCAGGTGGCATACTCCAATTCGGTAATCGGAGCCGGTATCGTCGCGGGCGGTCCCTACTACTGTGCCGCCGGCAATGTGTACTACGCGGGCATCTGCATGGGCCAAGTCCCTTTCGTCCCGCCGAATCCGGCACTGATGCTGAGCGCCGCGCAGGGCTTCGCCGCCCTCGGTCAGATCGATCCCCTGACGAGCCTCCGGCGCGATCGCATCTATGTTTTCAGCGGGACCAAGGACACCGTTGTGTATCAGCAGGCAGTCGACGCGACGGTCGGTTTTTTCAAGGGAGCGGGTGTTCCCGTCACTAACCTATCCTACGTGAACACCATCCCCGCGGGTCACGCATTGATTACACCCGCGTTCGGCAACGACTGTCCAGCAAACGAAGCGCCGTACATCAGCCATTGCACTATAAAAGAGACAAGCTATGATCAGCCGGGAGCCTTGCTGCAATTTATTTACGGCCACCTCAACTCCCCCGCTCATACCCTGAGCGGCAAGATCATCGCTTTCAATCAGCGGGAGTTCGCCAGCCCGGCAACCGGTATGGCCGACGTGGCGTATGCGTATATTCCGCAATCGTGTATGCAAGGCACCGCCTGTCGAGTTCATATCGCCTTTCACGGCTGCAAGCAATCGGCGGCTGTCGTGGGCAACGACTTTTATCAGAAGACCAGCTACAACAGTTGGGCCGATACGAACAACATCATCGTTCTTTATCCCCAGGTCGACGCTTCAACAGTGCCGTTCAACCCAGAGGGATGCTGGGACTGGTTCGGCTACACCGGCCCGGATTACGCGTTGAAGTCCGGCGCTCAACTGCGGGCCGTAACCGCCATGATCAACAAGCTGACATCGAAACCGTGACCTGGCGCATTACGTATGCCGCACATCGCGTGCTGACCGCTGGTACATCGCTTCTTCGAAAGGGCGTGCCGGAGGAGCGATCCAGCGCACGGCTGCGCGTTTCCGCGTGACAGCCAACACGTGGCGCCCAAATGCCGCAAGACGGACTTTATTCCGCGGCAGGATCGCCGAACCGTGATTTCCGCTTCAGGCTGCTGGCCAGTTGCGAAATGATTTCGGATGCCGCAGCGATGATTTCATGCGGGTCGAAGCCGGCGCGGCTCATTTCCCGATAGAACGATTTTGCGAGCAAATTCGCCATGCCGTCGGGGCGCTTGACCGGGTTCCACACGACATGATCGGCAGGGACTGCGGTGCCCTGCATCAGCGCGACCTGCGCAAAACGAGAATTCAGCACTTTGCGCAGTTTGGCGAGTTGAATTGACTTTTCGATCAGGAGTGTCGCGATGCGGACTATGCCGAGGTGCTGCTCGTTGAACTGCGACGCGTGCCTTTTGCCATGCACCTTGACCACGCCGACAGTCATGTCGCCAAGCCTGATAGGCGCGAGAATCACGCTTTGACAGGCGGCGTCGCGATCCGCGGACATCGGATCGCATTCGGATATATCCGCATCCGCTGCGAGCACACACCGTGCGGTGGCTAGCACCTCTCGAAACAGGGATCCGCTTCTAACCAGATCGCGCAGCGCGCTCGCCGGCAACCCGCCCTGGTCCCCATACGCGCGAACCGTCATGTCGCTGCTCTCGTCCGTGCTGGAAAACACGATCCAGCAGCTCTGCGCGTTCAATAACTCGGCGATGATCGAGGCCGACCGCGTCCAGTGCACGCCCGGATCATCCTGGGTATCAAGGATACGGGCGAGTTCAGCCAGGCCGTCAGCGGTACCTCGATGCGTATTCCGCTCATTGCGAGCATCAACCTCGGCGGGGTTGTGTTCGATCAGATCAGTTGACATTTTTTAGCTCCACTCGAAACCGCTCATTAGGAACCGATCGCATAACGCAGGCTGAACAAGATCGACTGCGCGGTGTATCGGGCGCGGACCTCGGTTGGAGGAAGATACGGGATCGATCCAAAGCTGCCGTAACTGGTCCGCATGAAACGGTAACCCATCGATAGGGTAAGCCGTGGCGTCACGTCGTAGTCGATGCCGGCACCGAGCTGGTACGCAAACATGGTGGCTGAAGCGTTACCGAAGCGAACGCCTCCCGCTTCCAGATTGCGTACGCCAATATGCGCAACGCCGATGCCGCCGCCTATAAAAGGATGCACGGTGCTGAACACGCCCATGGCCGTCCTGAAGTCGTACCAGACATTGCCAAAGCCCGTAAAAGCGGTTTCGAAGCCGTTTGCATCAATGCTGCCGCCGCCGTCATAGAGACGCGAATTGAAGCTTTGCAGTTTGTTGCGACGATAATCGAGTTCGAGCTCCAGGCGAAGGCCGGACGCGAATTGCCAGCCCGTGGTGATGCCACTGGCAAAGCCGGTAGCGAGCTTCGCATTGACAAAGCTCTTTCCGTCCTGCATCAGATTCTGCGACTGCTCCCAATTGGGGCCCCCCTGAATGCCGAGGTAAGCGCCGGCGGTCGGATCCGCGCAAGCCGGTAGCGCGAAGAGTGCACACGCTGCCGGGATCGCATGTTTGAGTCTGGACGCATTCATCTGCCGCTCCTCGAGGATGACGGGGAAGTCGAAGGGGGCGACGAATGAGTTTCGGCATCGCCTGGTATCGCTGGGCAACAACGCTCGGCGAGGTTGACCATGTTGTTCAGGGCTCGCATCAGGGCGGCGCGCAGGGGCTTGCGCGCGACCATAAGCAGGAGCCGGCCAAGCGGCCCCGAAAATTCCGCGCCGTGCGTGATGCGAAGTGCTGTCGACGAAATCTCTTCCAGCGTGTGAGTGAAGCGCACCGAGAGCCCGGGCACGCGAACGATATTGGTATAGCCGCGTTGATCCGAAACGGAGTCAACGACAAAGGCGAGGCGCGGCCCCCTCCTGAGCTTGAATTCGCCCCGGGTTCCGACTATGAAATCACCGTGCAGGCGGCTCCACGCCACGTCGGTGTCCCACAGCGGCGAACTCGCGACATCCGCCCAGAGTTTCCAGATTTGCTCAGCCGTAGCGGACGTATGTGTCTCGGCGGTGACCGGTTTCATGTTGCCTCCATGATGTCGTGTCGCCCGCGGTCTGCAGGGCGGCGAAGCTTTCCGACACGTCGGCGATCAGGCATTCAGCGACGGTTCTCTTGCGTGCGGCAAGGTAGAAGTGCCCGCCGTCGAAGCTGCGCAGCCGAAAGCCGCCGGACGTGACTGCAGCCCACGCACGCATGCCTTCGAGGGTTACGATGGGATCGTCATTGCCGACGTACGCCGACACGACGGCATCGAGCCGCGGTTCAAGGGTCGGCCTATAGGTTTCGCATGCTTCGAAGTCGGCGCGCAGTAGTGCCAGAAGGTTCGCGCGGGCGCTCGAATCGGATAGCAGATCGGCGGGCAAACTGCCGATCGAACACAGCGTGTCAGCGAGCGCGGTGTCCGACAGCATATGCATCAAATGGCGGATCTGCGAGTCGAGATGCGGTGCGGGCCGGCCGGAAACGCCGAGCCAGAAAGGCGTGCGCAGGCCAAGCGCTTGCGCGCGACGCGCGCATTCCAATGCTACAAGGCTTCCCATGCTGTGGCCGAACAGCGCGTAGGGACGATCGGTCAACCGCGCCAAACCGGTAACGATGTCACGCGCCAGCGCGCGAAGATCGCGCTGCACGGGAAGATGCGCGTGTGAACCCCGCCCGGGATATTCGACGAAGACGAGCTTCCAGTTTCGCGGAAACAGATGCGCCCACGACTGGTAACTTTGACCGTTGCCACCGGCGTGATGAAGCCAGATCAGGTGCAGCGCGGGGTCGGCACAAGGAGTGGTGGTGAAGGTCAGCATCGCGCTTTGCCAATTGGATGGTGAATGGGCGTGAGACGACATGGGCATACGATCAGGAGGCAGCGGCATTGCGCTGCAGCGCGTAGAGCGTCTCATCGATCACCTGGGAGACGATCTTGGCGGTCCCGAGCCGGCCGTCAGGTGAAAACAGGCCGATCGTTACGCGACCGGTGTGCAGTAATCCGCTCCATCGCCGGGCGTCGAACTCGGGAACCAACGTGAGCGGAACATCGCGCGGAATGGGGGCATCGAGTGCGAAACGCAACTCCACGAGGTTCATCGGCATGCCGAGCGGCACATCGAGCCGGGTGTGAGCAACCAACATCAGACACTGGCGCGCGATCTCCAGGAAGTAGAGCATCGAGTGGGCTGTAGGCGGGCCGTCAAGGAAGAAATGTCCTTCCGGTATCGCGATCGTGCGTGTGCTGACTCCGCCCGCATGATCGTGAAGCGCCTCGACGAGAACGTTCTCGTCCCTCGATTTATGGAGCAATCGCTTGTCCGGGCGTGCTTGTGCGGGATGCGAATGCGTTACGGCCGGACGCCGCCGGGTCGTGCTGATCGACCCTGTCTCGACGCCAATGGTGCATTCGCACACGACGTTGCCGGACTGCGAGATAGATCCATGGAACTGTGCGTTTCCGGCGGCCCGTTGCACTTTGATCGCGATGGGATGTTGCTTTTCCGTATAGCGCCTGAAGCGTACGTCGATCGAGCTCACGAAGGTTTCGTCGAGCTGCTCGAGCTTGACGGCCAGATCGACGCTTTGCAGGACCCCTTCGATCAGCAGAATGCCCGGTACGTGGTCGAGTGGATGATCGAAGAAATACGGGTGGGTTTCGTCGATTCTCATGGTTGCCAGCAACGCGTCGTCAGTGCGGCGCGGATCGGCGAGCACGATATTGCGCATGTTGGTGCGCAACCTGCAAAGCAGGTCATCGAGCGACGGGCGCGATATTGCTGCGCCGCCGGTCCCGCGCGCGGCGCACAGCAATTCGATCGCTCGCGAACGGACTTGCAGGCTGGTGAGCGACGATTGTGTGAGCTGCGCATAGGCGTCGAGCGTCAAGGTTTGTGCATCCGTGGCAGCGGGAAACGCGTAGCCCGGCTCAGATGCATTGAGCCGCAAGGTGGTCGATGAGCCGGGTCCGACCGGTGTGCCGTTGCGCGCCGGCAATGGGGAAGCCAGGGCGGGTTGTCTGGCGTGGGCAACCTGAACAGGTCGAGCGGACCGAGCCGGTGAAAACGAGAGCTCAAATGCCAGCTTGACGGGCGGATCCTCAGGTATGACGACATCGCCGTCCTTTTCGATGAACACCCAGAACAGCGGTGTGCCGTTGCGACGCACTTCGATCGCTCCGCGACGCCCCTTGCTCAGGATCGCCGCAATGCACGTCTCGATCCCGGCGGCTTCCGCCAGGAATCCGCTCATGGCTTGCGCACGTTCTGGCGCAACGGTTGCGTCAGGATGGAGTTCGCATATTTCGACATACTCGTCATCGGAGCACGCACCGGCCGCCGCGCGTGCTTCACATAGCGTGCGCGCGCGCGACGTGTCGACGACGCTTCGAATGGTCGCGAGTACGCGGTCACCATCTTCGTGTGCGGTCGATAGCGACTTCAGCGCCAGCAGGCCGATCCCTTCTCCATGGACCCCGCCCGCCGCGGCCGCTGCCGCGACATCTGCGGCGCAGCCGAAATAGCGGCCTGCGCCGAGCAACAGGTTTCGGCAGCGTGTGCGCAGCCATTCGGGTGCGGCGAAGAGCGATGACCAGAAGGTGCCTGGACCGCCCGAAATGGTTTGATGGAAGCTGCGCAAGTCGAGGATCTGCGCTGGATAGCCGGATGCCATCGTCGGTAGCATGGTGGCCACGTCGTCCACCACGATATCAGGCGGCACTTCGCTCCTCGTCGCGTAGAAGTCGGCGACTTTGCGATAGGTGTCGAAAAAACGCGCGCCCCCCATGTTTGTGCACAGCACGATTGCGGTATCCGGGGACGCCATCAGCGCCGGATGACGCTGCAACAGCGTCTTCGTGCGATGCGCTGCCAGCAGTTTGAACGGGTCGATACAGGAAAGCGGCCTGGGTCCCGCTCGATAGCCGGCGATGTCGATGGTCGTTGCGTCGGAGAGGAAAACGCCGTCGAGGCGCGGCAAGCCGGTTTCCGTGCCGCCGGCGAAGCGGCCGACCGGAAAGCGGCCCGGTGAGGCATCGCCGGCGGCCAATGCCCGTTGCCATGCATGCCCGGATGTGCATGTGCCGAACGCGGCATCCAGGTCGATCACGGCAAGGTTCAGGTGCGTGATGCCGGGCGTGATCGCACGCATCGGGTGGACGGTCCGCATTGCTGGAGGCAAGGCCTCCTCGATCACCATGTGGGCATTCGCGCCGCCGAAGCCGAAGCTCGATACGCCCACACGCATTGCGCGCTCGCGTGCGGACAACGTGTTCGCCACATGGTCGAGCGCGAGACAAGATTCGCGCAGCCGGGCGTGCGGCGCGAACGCGACATGCGGCGGAAGTGTGCGCGAACGTATCATCAACAGCACCTTCGCGAGCGATGCGGCGCCTGCGGCGGCAAGGGTATGGCCGATGATCGCCTTCACAGAACCGAGTGGGAGCCGCTTGCCGGGCTCGATGCAGGGCCGGAAGAAGGTATCGAGCGAATCGAGTTCGGTTGCGTCGCCGACCGGTGTGCCGGTGCCATGCGCTTCGATATAGTGGACGCTTGCCGGATCGATGCCTTGATACGCGCGGGAGTATGCGGCCAGTTGCCCCTGCTTGCCCGGTGCGAAGACCGAGCCTTCCGCACCGTCCGATGAAATGCCGAGACCTCTCAGGATCGCAAGCGGCCGTCGTCCGACGCGCAGGGCTTCGTGCAGCGGCTCGACCAGGAAGGCAGCCACACACTCGCCGGGCACGATCCCGTCCGAGGCTGCGCCGAAGGCCTGCAGCCTGGCGCTTCCCGACAGTGCGCGAAGCTGCGAAAAGCCCAGGAACAACGCGGGCGGAAGGAACGTATTGACGCCGGCCACGACAGCCCTGCGCGCTTGACCGGTGCGGATCAGCGCGCGCGCCGTGTCGAGTGCGTAGGCAAATGAGCTGCAGGCGGTGTCGATGGCGAGCGCGGGCCCGCCGATCCCGACAGCACGTGCAAGCGCTTGCACCTGGCCGCCCGGGTCGAACCATTCGAAACGGTCCTGCGTGGCGTTGCGGCGAGCCCCGCCATGCCTGTCGTACATACCCTGCGCGTCGGCAAGAAAGTAGCTCTCGTCGCTCCAGGAGGTGCCCAGCACGAGCGCCGCATCTTCGAGACCGGGTGCGCCGCCGCCGTGACCTCCCTGCGAGTGCGCCTCCTGGACGACCTGCTGGAGGACCGCGCGCGTCAGCGCGAACTGTCGTCCCGAAGAAGCGGCAACGCCGCGTTCGATCTCCATAGGCAGACAGTGGGCGCGATCGAGGTATGTGCGATTCTTCAAGCCGGGCTCTGGCGAAAATATCGCGTCGCGCCCAATGCCCCAGCGCGGTGGCATTTCCGCAAGCGGCGCGACTTCCGCCCGCAGGACACGTTGCCAGAGAGCGTCGGCCGATTCGGCGCCAGGAAAGGTGCCCGCCAATGCGGTAAAGCACAGACGCTCTTCATGTTCGAGGTCGCGGTCCATCTGCAGTCTCCCGGAAAGGCAGTCGCTTCAGGCGGCCAGCTTGCCGCGCATGAATTCGAGTGTGCGCGGCGAAGTGATCAGAACCCAGTCCGGGCCTGACCCACGTGCCAGCTCGGCGTGAAAGTAGCGCACGCCGCTGGCCGACGTAATGCCGGCCAGCGCGTGCCGTTCAAGCAGGCGTTGCACACCGCGTCCCGCCAATCCGGTCTCGGTCCATACGGACCAAAGAAACGACACGACGCGCGCGTCGCCGTTGTCAGGCATCCACGCATGCGCAATTGCGTCGATCACCTCGTTCGCGGCGCAGTAGTCGGTCTGCCCGGTGTTGCCGGTGTGCGAGACGAGTGAACTGAAGAAGGCCACGAAGCGTGGCGGCGCGCTTTGCAACGCGCGGTGCAGATGAAAGGCGGAGTGCGCCTTCGTGTGCAGCACGCGCCGGAACGATTCGACCGGTTTGGCGGTAATCAGACCGTCTTCGACGCAGCCGGCCGCATGTACGACAGCATCGATATGGCCCAGCCGTTCACGAACGTGTGCTATTGCGCGTTCGACATCGTGTTCGTTAGTCACATCGGCGCAGAGATATTCGAAGCGTCCGCCAGCATTGCGCACACGCGATGCGGTGAGCGTCAACGCACGTTGACGGCGCGCCTGTCGGAGTGCTTCCTGCAGCATGTCCACGGGCATCTTGCCTGCGCCCGCGCGCCTGCGCATATCGGCGAGGACCGCTTCGGCCAGTGCGGCATCGTCGTGCGCGTCCGGATAGGGATCTACGCCTTGCCAAGCGGTGCGCCCCAACGCGACGATCGTGCAACCGTAGCGCGCCGCGAGATCGATGCCGACCTCCGCGCCGATGCCAACGCCGCCGCCGAACATCAGGACCACCGCACCGCTGTCGAGTGGCAGGTTGGTCTCGGCGAGCGGCACTTCATCGCACGGTTCGGCCACCATTTCATAGAGCAGGCCGTGCCGCAATGTCAGATCGTGCGCTCCGGTATTCCCCAGCAGGATGCGAACCGCCTGAACCGGATCCGTGTGTGCGGCGTTATCGAGCGCGAGCGAGCTCACGTTCATGCCTGCGTCGCGCCACTCGTGCGACAGTGAGCGGGCGACACCGCGCGCTGCAACGTCGGATGGAGATGCGCCCGACGCGAGGACGACGCCGAGGTGCCCATACGCGGCCAGCAAGTCGGGCGATGCGCCGAGCGCTTTCGCGACGCAGAACAGTCCGACGGCGTTTCTGTCGACACGTGCGCTCCATTGCTCGAGACCGGCAGTGAGCGCGCAGGGTTCTCCGGGCGTCAGAAAGATCAGCGGGGTGAGCGTACCGGGTCGCTGCATCCGCGCCAAGTGCTGGCGCAGCACCTCGTGCTCATCGAGTGCGAAGTGTGCGCATTCCGGTGAGTGCCACCCGTCATCGCCGAGCAGCAGCGACTGCACCTCGATCCCGGCGGCGCACAGCGCGTCACGAAAGCGAGCGAACGTCGCATCAGGCGAGCCGACCAGCAGCACGCCGGTCGGCAGGCCGGCTTTCGGCGACGGCAACGGCCGAGCCTTTTCGACCCGAATATAACGGGAAAGCGCATCCGGCCTGTACGCCGGCAGCGGCGCGACGCCGGGCGCGTCGGCAGGTTGCTCCAGGCCTGCGAGCAGCGTCAGCGCTTCGCCAACGGTGCGGGTGGCCATCAACGCTTCGCCCGCCAGCTTGTACGGCGAGATAGCGAGCGCCGTCGCATGCCATAGCGCCTCGCGTTCGAAGCCGCTCAATCCCAGTTCGTCAAATGTCGTGTCGTCGGTGAGCGTGGGAGGCACATCGTGCCCGGCCGCGCGGATCGCAGCGAAGATCCGTTCGCGCAACGCGAGCAACGCCGGGGACCAGCGGACGGCCGGCGAGGGGACGTCGGCCGTCGTTGCGTCCAAGCAGTCCGCCGGAGACGGATCTGCCGTCGCGTTCGCGGCATCGCTTGCTTCCGTCGATGCGGCTTGACCGGCGCCGCGGTCTGTCGATTCGATGCACGTCGCAAGATGCTCGCGCAAGATGTCGAGCACCGCACCGATCGACTTGGCGCCGAACAATGCCTGTGCTTTGCCGCGCGAGGCAGGCAGGAACTCGGTCAGCTGCGCGAACAATTCGGTGAACGCCAGCGAGTCGACGCCGAGTTGATCGAAGGCCGCATCAGGCTCGATAGAAGACGCTGGAAAGCCGGTGACCTCAGCTATCGCGGTACGCAACCATGTTTCGAGTTCGCTCTCCGACGGCGCCCGCGGCACCTGCTCGAGTGAAGCGACGGCGGTGGGTACGGAGCTCGTTGCAGTAGCGACTGCAGCCGGTGAAACCGTCGCCACGGATTGGGTGGTCGACTTTTCGGCGGCGCGCTCCTGCGCCGGGCTCCCGATCGGCACACACGACCCGACGGTTGCATTCGCGGCCGCTGTTATTGCCTGCACCCCGCGCTCATGGGCATGGAGATATTCGGACGTCACCTGCGCGCTCTGATCGAGAAAATCTCGCAGCATCTGAACGGGCACCTGCTTGACCGACGTCGACGCATCGAGGATTTTTTCTGCCAGGCCGAAATAGCGATCGAGGATTTTTCCATTCTCGACGAAGAATGCGCGAACGGCGCTCGCGATGTGCGCCTCTTCGATTTGCGATTGCAGCATGATGTTTCCTTTGAGGTCTGCCTGAATGTCGGCTTTTGGAGCCGTCTGTGTGCCGAGTTCGATGCCCTGCACAGCGAGCCTGGCCAGCAGGTTGGCAAGGTGGAGGGGGGTGTCCGCTTCTTTCGGGTCGCAACTGAGCGCGCGGTAGGCGCGGCCGCGCAGATTCTGGTCCAACGTGCGCGCGAGGACGTTGCCTGGTCCGACCTCGACGAACACGCGCGCGCCCAGGTCATACAGCCGATTACAGCTCTCGATCCACCGTACGCGCGAGGTCACCTGCCGGGCGAGGAGTTCGGCAATCTCGCAACCGCGGCTGCGTTGCGGGTATGCGGCGGCGGTTGCGTTGGCAATGACCGTTGCATCTTGGCGAGGGGCATGCAGCTCGCCTTGCTCGACGCATTCGGCAAGGAAGGCTCGCCAGCCGTCCAGCGCCGATGCCATTCGCGAGGTGTGAAAAGCGCCCGCCGTGTTGAGACGGACAATACGCAGGCCCTCGCTGGCGCAGCGCCGTGCAACCTGGTCGAGGCTGCGACTGTCGCCCGCGATGATCGTCTGCGTCGGCGTATTGAGATTGGAGATTTCGACGCCTGGAAAGTCGCCAAGCAACGCCGCGACCCTGGATTCGTCGGCACCGACCGCGGCCATGTAACCGGGCGCGAGGCGTGCCGCCTCGGCGAGCAGGGTACCGCGGCGCTCGGTCAGGCGAAGCAAGGTCCGGTCGTCGATCGCTCCCGCATACCAGAGCGCCACCAGTTCCCCGTAACTGTGTCCCGCCACGTGCGACGCTCGCACACCGAATGTGCCGAGCATGCGCGCGAGCGCGGCGCTCACGAGACCTATCGAGACTTGAGTGACGCGCGTGTCTTGCAACGCATGCTCGCCGATGCCATGGTGCGAGGTACCGTGTGCGGCGAATAGACATTCCCGCAGCGATTGCGAAAAGACCGTGCCGCCGAGCGAGTCGAGATCGTCGAGCGCGCTCGAGAACGCGGCGATGTCTCGATAGCCGTCGAGCATCCCCGGGTATTGCGAGCCCTGCCCGGGAAACACGAATGCGACACTGTGCGCGCCGAACGGTCGGGGCTCGAAGTAGAGGCCTTGGCGATCGTCGTCGATGGCTGCGTCCGGTCCGCCACTTTCCAGCATTGCCTGCGCACGCAAGCGTTTTGCGCGCAGATCGTCCGCTCCGCTGGCGACGATGGCGAAGGCGACGCTGTCCGCACGATGAGGCGCCATCGCGTCGTCGTTGTCGGCTGCGCCGTTGGCAAGCCGGCTTCGCAGCATTTGCATCGACGGCGCGCGATACACCGATACGCTCTGACGTCCGATCGCGATCATGCCACTGCCCCGATAGATTCGGCAGGCTCGCTCGCCGTGATTGCGGCCGCGGATCGTTGCAACGTCGAGCGCGCTGTCAGATAGCGTGCGAGCGCCGCGTCGCTCGTTCCCATGAATCCGATATACCCGTCGGGACGGATCAATACGATCGCGCCGCCTTGGGCGCCGTAGCGGTCATGCAGTCGCCAATCCGGATCGAGAATCGTCGATATGGCCGTCACATCGCCAGGCGGCTCGAGCGCATCAAGCACCAAATATGCGCGTATGCAAGGATACGCATGCTGAATGCGCTCGCCCACGGGTAACCAGACGTTGATGCGCGGGCACGACTCGTCTCCGTCGGCGAAGAGCAGCAGCGTGAACGTATTGCCGAAAAGGTCGATCAGCCGCTTTGGCGGCGCCCCGCGCGGTTGCCACAGCTCGCTATCCGGCGCCAGGCAGCCGGCGCAAGGTAGTGGCCACGCTCCGGCAGCACCGTCTGCGCGTTGCAGCTGCCGCCGGTGCCGTTGCCGTTGCCGCGTCGCGGCCGGTGGCGCATCGTCAATGAGCGGACTGGCCCGATATCGATAGCGATGTCCGGAGATCATCCAGGGCAGCTTCTTCATCGCCTTGTTCCCGCGGGTGAGGCGCGGCAGCATCGTATCGCGCAACGCCACCAGCAGCCGGCTGCGCACCGTGACGAGTTGCGTGAGCACATGGGCGGTGCGGTTGGCCTCCACGGCGACCGGAGTGCGCTCGGCATCGTAGCTGTCGAGCAACGCCTGCGCAGCTGCGCCATGTTCGACGTAGGCCACCTTCCACGCGAGATTGTGGGCTTCGGCAATCCCCATGTTCATGTACTGTCCGCCGATCGGACTTCCGATGTGAGCGGCGTCACCCAGCAAAAACACACGCCCGACTTGCTGGCGTGCGACGCGCCGGTGCTGAAACGCAGCGGCGGTGGCCGATGCTTCATGCGACAGGCGCATAGCCGGGCCGCGTCCGTCGCACAGCTCCTGGAAAACTGCCAGATCGAGTGCCGGGCGTTGCCCTTGCGGCGGAAGATCGAATGGCATTTCGACGAAAAGCCTGTAGCGGCCCCGATCGTCGAGTGGCGCGACCGCGATATAGCCTTCCTGTGAGCCGAGAAAAAAGGCACCTTCGTCGCGCGGACCGTTCCAGTCGATGTCGACATCGGTCAGCATGAAGAAACGGTGATACGCCGCACCATCGAACGACAGGCCAAGGCTGCGCCTGACGGTGCTGTGTGCGCCATCGCAGCCGGCGATCCATCGGGCGTCCACGTGCTCCTGGCGCCCATCGGCATGCACGAGCGTCGCGCTGGCGCCATCCGTCGACTGATCGAGCTCAGTAACCGAGGTACGCCATTCGACCTGGCCGCCGAGAGAGGCGAGACGCCGCAACAGCAACGATTCCGTTTCGGGTTGCGGCAGACTGAGCAGAAACGGATAGGCTGCGTCGAGTAGCGTGAAGTCGTAGGTGAGTATCGTGCGCCCGTTCGATTCGACGCGGAATCGGCGAATCGGATGTCCCGCGCTGACCGCACCGTCGGCGACGCCGATCTCGCGGAAGATCTCGAGCGTGCGGGAGTGAACTGCCATTGCCTTGGTGGTCGTCGATGGGCCGGCGTTCTTTTCCACCAGACGGTAGCGGACACCGAGCCGCTTCAGCTGGATAGCCAGCGTCAAACCGACTGGACCTGCCCCGACGATCAGCACGGCGGGGGCAGACTGTTGAGTTGTTCGATTCATCGCTGTCGTTCCTGTCTATCTGTTGCGGTGGGCTCAATACCAGTTCCGGTAAAACGGACTGTCGGCGATACGGAGCAGCGCGCGATCGCCTTCGCTGTCGCCATAGGCGTAGACGTAATAGCGCGCTAGCGGGCCCACACATTGTTCGAGGCGGCGCAGCTTTTCGTCGTCGACGCAGTTTTCTCCGCACACGCGCCCGGTCAATCGTTGGCCACTGATTTCGAGCCGCGTGCCGCACACGTGATCGAATCCCGCGGACCTGCCCCAGGGCACCAGATAGTTCTCGGGCGCATTGCTGACCAGTGCAGTGCGATGGCCCCGCGCCTGATGCCAGCGCAGCCGTCGTATCGCAGCCGGCCTCAGGTATTGCTGAAGCGGGCCGGCGATGTAGCTCGCTGCATGCCGCGCCTCGACGTCCACCGCCATGCCCGCGAGGAACCGGGAAATGAAAGCCGCGCGCGCGGACATCAATGACGTCCTCCCTGCCAGCACACCCGCAATCACCGGCGCCAACGGCACCAACGAGAGCCAGAACGCCACTGGTTTGGCGATGAAGCGTAGATAGCGCCAGAAGGTGTGTCTGTCGGTGATCGTGCCGTCGAAGTCGAAAACCGCGAGCACGGGTTTGTCGGTAGCCTTGACGTCGGAAAGCGCGCTCATACCAGTTCCGCTTCGGCCGGAATCAGTTCGACGGTGCGTGGCACCTTGAACGAAGACAGGTGAGCGGCAAGATGCGCGAGCACCGACTTGCCCGTTACGTCGGCCGCGCCAGCGACGCAGACGTGCAGCGTGTTGCGTCCTTCGGCATCGCAGATGACACGCACGCGTGTACGTTGCACACGCGGGTGCAAAGCCAGAATCGATTCAATTTCAGCCAGATCGACCATCTGGGCCATGATTTTCGTGATGCGCAGACGACGGCCCACGAAGAACAGATGACCGTCGGCATCGCACCGGACCAGATCGCCCGTGTGCAGCCATCCGTCACGAAAGAACCGCGAGGTGGCCTGTGCCTTGCCGGGATAACCTGCTGCCACGGTCGGGCCGCGCACGATGAGCTCGCCGGTACGACCGGGCTCCACATCCGCGCCGCAATCGTCGACGATGCGCACTTGGACGTTCGAGATCGGCCTGCCCAGCGCGCCGGCTTTGGTGGGCCCGATCGCGCTTTGCAGCACGATCGGCAAACACTCGGTCAATCCGTAACCCTGCAAGACGGGCGTCTCTCCAAGCTGTTTGCCAAGTGCTCGAGCAACATCTGGCGATAGATAGCTGCCGCCCGAATAGATCGTCAGCTTCGGGTCGAGCGCGGGGAGCGTTATCCGTCGCTCGGCCAACTGTCGGGTAAAGAAGCGGATCAGGTCGGGGACCAGCACGGCCAGCGTGACGCGATACCGCGACAACAGATCGGCGATATCGCGGCGGAGAATTGTGTTGGTCATCAGCATGGTCGCCCCGACACTGAGCGGGAAAATCATCAGGGCGACCAGCCCGAAAATCGCATAGAGCGGTAGGGCGACCAAAAAAGTCGAACCGGGGCCCTGTGGGTGAATCTGTTCATGCAGCCCGTCTATCGAAGCGACGAACGCGCGATAACGGTGTGCAACCGGCAGGGGTTCGCCCAGCCCCTTATAGGTATATTGGATCGTGACGATCGAGTCGTCCTCGGGGGCCATCAGAGGTTCTGGCGTCGGGTTCATGGTATTCAGACACGCCAGCGCGAACGGGTGCGCAGCAACGGACGTTGGCCTATCGTCGACCGTCACGACAGCCCGCAGTCCTGGCAGCGTCGCCAGGGTGGCTTCGTGCTTGGCAAACAGTAGCGTGTTCGTGACAACCGCTGTTGGCAACGCATCCGCGGCCAACGTGGCGCATTCGTGCGCAGTCAGCTTGTCGTTGACGAGGACGGGGACGGCGCCCCGGCCGATCGCGGCCAGATAGGCAACGACTAGCGAGATGCCGTTGGGCAACAGTAGAAGGACGCGGGCTCCGGCCTGCACACCAAGGCTGCCGAGCGCACCGTTCGTCGCTTCGGCTTGCGCGCGGAGCGCGCCATATGTGATGCGAACGCCGTCGTCGATCTGGTGAATCGCGACAGCATCCGGGTGGGATGAGGCAATCTGCAAAAACCTGTGCAGGAAGCCTGGTTGACCTGTGGATGACATGGAAAGTCTCCTGTGCTACGGCGTGCAATGCGCGTGTCGGCCTACCGGCTATACGCTTTTTGAACAGCGGATAGCGCGAATCTGGATCACTCCGAAGTTTTTTACGCGTAGCGGCTTACGTTGCTTGCGAGGCAGCCTCGGGAATTGGCGCGTAACCGTTGGACCGATACCAACTCACGACGTCGGCCAGCGTTTCATCAAGAGGGCGGAAAGTGCAGCCCAGTTCACGGCCGCTCTTCGTATGATCGAAGCGCGTACGATCCAGCTCCTGAGCAATGAGCTTGATGGCGGCGCGACTGATCAGCACGGGTGTTCCGGTGAGGCTGCCGTACCATTCGTTGACTACGGCGAGAGTGCGCAGCAAGGCAAGCGGAATGCGTCGGGTCGGCGCAGGCGCGCCGCTCACCTCGGCGAGCAACGACATCAGCGCATCCATGGTGATGTGGCGTCCCGCTGCCAGGTAACGTTGGCCGCTTCGCCCGCGCTCCAGCGCGGCAATATGGTGGGCGGCCACGTCGCGGGCGTCCACGATCGAGAAACTGCCCGGGATTTGTCCAGGTAGCTTGCGCCGGACAAAGTCGAGGACAACCTGTCCCGACGAAGTCGGCCCGATATCGCCCGGACCGAACATCCAGCCCGGCAAAACCATGGCGACAAACATGTCGGGGTGAGTGCGCAGGAAATCGAGTACCACGCGGTCGGAAAGAATCTTGCTCCGGTAGTAGTCGTCCGCGTCCTCTTCGCGTCGCTCCATCGTTTCGTCGATGGTGGCACCGCGAGGGCCGTTGAGCACGGCGATCGATGACGTGTGCACTGCGCGCCGGATGCCAGCCGCATATGCGGCTTCGAGCAGATGTGCGGTGCCGTCGACATTGACGGCATGGAGACGGGACCAGTGCCTGCCGCCCTTGTAGCTGTCGCGGAAGTACGCGGCAGTGTGGAACAATGCGTCACATCCTTCGAGCGAGGACGCAAATCCGGCGACATCGGTCATATCGCCTTCGACCATTTCTACCGGGAGTTTGCCGAATTGCCTGTCCGCTTTGTCGCGCGAGCGCACCAGCGCTTTTACGCGCACGTGACGCTCGAGCAGCAAATGTACGAGGTTGTTGCCCAATAGGCCAGTTGAACCGGTAACGAATGCACATTTCATTGGAATCTCTCAGGTTTGCTTCGATCGACGTCGGCACGACTCGTCGCCCACATCGGGTATCTGATAATTGCTCCGGGGAAATGGTGATCTGTTTTTTTAAATGCGTTGCCCATTCAAAATTTTTATTCCACATGGGCGAAATTGGTGCCCAATATTCAAGGCGCGCTAAGGCTGCAGCCATTCGACTTTCCAATCGATCGATGTGGATTTCAGTATTGCAGATCCGACTGGATTCAGTGCGGCGGAATTTTGCAGATTCGTGGCGCCCTTCCGTGCGGCGCCTACATAAATTCCGAGTTGACTCTGTTCGCCCGTGCCGGCATTTTTGGCACGAACCATGCTACGACGATAGTGCGCCTATCGCTGCATCGTAAGCAGCCCGAAATACCTGGGGGCGTTCGATGAAGAAATTGAAATAACCGCATGGATGATCGGTGCAGACCTCGACCAGTTCGATTTTTTTGTACCGTGGGTCCTTCAGAAAACCCGTCTCGATCAACTTGTTGATGCGCTTCATGTCGGCTACTTCAGCCGCGTAGCCACTGGAGAACCACATTTCGCATTGCCAATCTTGCACGTCGAACCAACTCCGGGGAGGGGCGCCCTGCCATCCTCGAGCAAGCGGCCGAACGGAAAAAATTTTCTCGAAATTATGTAATTCGGCGATAACGCATGGCCGATGATAGGCTCCGTCCATCCGGTCGCTTGGAATCCGCTCGAAGCCATAAAGCGACAACCAAAGCGCGGATTCGACCGCTTCCGCGGTGATAGGCTCGATCTCCGTGCCTTCGAGCAGTTTCCGGGCGGTATCGTTTCCAAACAATGTCCCGCTCCCCGTAGTAGGGTTATACGCATTGAACACGGCGCCCATGGACGTTCCGTTCAGCAGATCCGAGATTTCCTGGAGATACGCTTTGCTGCGTAGGGGGGCGTATTCCTGAGCCGGAATCAGCCTTGCCGCAAGATCGGTCCATGACTTTGGCAATGTATGCCAGCGCAACCAGTACTCCGCTACGGCTGGACGGAAAACTCCGGGCAAACCGGTCAGTGCGGTCTCAAAGGTGCCGGCGATGCCTGGCCGACGTTCCGAGTCGACGAGTAGGGTCTCGAGGTTGCTGCCGCGAATCCATTCGGCCAGAACAACAATCTGGCCACTTGTTGCGGTAATGAGATCGGGCGTTACCTGGAGCTCCCTCGCAGCCGTCAGAAAGCCCGCGCCGTGCGCGTTGAATCCGCCGAGCCCCGCCAATGCAAATGCGATGTTAGTGTCCATGCGGTGTTCTCAAATGGCCTGATCTGAAAGCACATCACGAGGCAGCCATTCTGCCCGCGACAAATGCGAGCTGTGTACGGTTTCGGGCTCGATACTTCTTGATCAATTGGTGTACGTGGAACTCGACACCGCGCGCGGACATTTGCAACTGATCAGCGATACTCCTGTCGCTTGCTCCTTGAGTCAGCAAGGCGAGGACCTGTGTTTCGCAGTCGCTTAACACGGGATGAAGATGATCATCATTTTCATATGGGAATTGCTGTTTCAGCAATGCGTGGAGTTCGAGGCCCGTCGCATAGACCTCCCCGATCAATTTGTCCTTGATCCAGTGTTTCGTTGGGCGACGTGACACGAAGCTGATGATCGTGTGTTGAAGGTGGTTGGGATTCGCGATTCCGAACATGACCCCGCTGCATAACCCTTCGTGTCCGGCTTCCTCGATGAATCGGCCAAGGTATGTCGGATTGTGGCTGGTTGACCGTATGCCGTGCCACAACGATGAAAGATTCCAAACGAGCGGACATTCGTGACCGCAGACGAATGCCAGGCGTGGATCAACTTTGTGATATCCGCGGGCAAAGTATGCGGAGGGCCAGCCCTTTGGAGCATAGTCGCCGAAATACACTGCCAGAGGTAGCTGATCGCCTACGCGCGTCACGCGGTAATAAGCGAACCATTCGAACTCCATTGCCGCCAACGCGGCGCGAATGATCGACGGCGTCTCAGCCTCGGTTGGCATGGTGTCGGGAGTGCGAACCGGATGCGCCGAATGGCGCGCATCGGTCGGTGTGGGGCAGCTGCGCGGCACACCGCGGCTCAGCTCATTCTCTCCGACGACGATCAGTTTGGGGGCGATCGTATGCGCCCCGTTTCTTTCCGTATCGATCAATTGAAACTCCCGTTTCGATCGTGAAACTCGCCACCTCATCAGACCAGGTGGAAGCGGCCGGCGAGATACGCCAACCGCGCGCGATTCGCCGCATCGTGCTTGATCCGTAGGGCGCGAAGGTGATACGTGACGTTATGCACCGAGGTATCGAGCCGCGAGGCGATTTCCTTGTCCGACAATCCGCTCGCAACAAGCGTCAGGATCCGCCGTTCCATATGAGAGGCGCCCGACGCGATCTCTTGCCGCGCAAGCTTGACAGCGGAAATAGAAAGAAATTCATGAACCGCGAGGCCGAGCGTAAGGGCCTGGCTCAATGCCGAGCGCGTAATCCAGTTGCGAGTCGGGCTGACAGAGGTGAGGCAGACGAAGGCGTGTAAGTCGGGATAGGGGAGGTGAATGGGAAACATAACGCCCGAATTCATTTCGTCGTGCGCCATCTGCTGCAGAAAACGCGAGATGCGAGGGTCGTTCCGGTCGCATCGGCTCATGTCACGTAATAACGGCAGATCCCATATGATTGGCATACCCTCTTTTCGCACAAAAGCGACGCGTGGATCGATTTCGTCGTCTCGTTCATTCAAATAGCGCCCGCTGTAGTGCAGGGGCAAATAGCCTTTCGGCAGAAAGGCGCGGACAACCTTGCTGCCGCAAGTCTGGAACGTCATATGGGCAAACGTGTTGAAACCGATCAGCGCGAGTACGGCAGAAGCAATCCGCTTACGTTCGCGCGAACCAGGGGCGGTGGCGAATTCGCGGCTCAGGTTCGATTGGCTGTTTGGCCATAATGTTGGCGCGTGCATCGGTAGATCGTCCGCATACCATGCGATTTCGAGACTCTCGGGCCTACCAGGGACGATGGCGGAGATGCAGGGCTGAGGCAGATCGGATACGCGGGTATCCACTGCAGGTGGAGCGGTGGTACGGTGCCGCATGCTTCACCTCAACGAGTTAATGGACCCCCGCTCGGGCTAGGAGAAAGAGCGGGATCATGTGCGAACTGATGATGCCTCGAGCGCAAAATTAGGGGAGCCTCGTTGGGGGCGGGCGGCACTGCTCTAACTGGTTCCGGTCATCTGAATATTATTGACACCCCGTTTTGATACCCCGTCGACCTTGCGTTTGTCCATACTATAGGACAAATATTGCTCTTTTAAAGTCGATAATCGTCAAGAGACCTCCTGGCCGGCCGGTCGGGTCAATACTGCTGCCAGGCAAGGCCCATGGCCTTTTGGCTCCAGCCCCGGCATCATGCCGCCGACAAAGTCGATGAATGCCCTCACCTTGGCCGGAACGTGGTTCCGGCTGGGGTAGTAGACGTAAAGCGGAAACGTCTCGTCCGGCCAGTCTGTTAAAACTGGTTCCAGCGCGCCCGCCTGCAGGTGCGCGTCGATTCCGAGGTCGATTACCTGAGCGATCCCATAGCCTGCAAGACAGGCCCCGAGTTTCGTTCCCGCGTCCGTGACGGTCAGGTTCCCGCTCACGGCCACTTTCACCTTCTCATCGCCACGCCAGAACTCCCATTCGAAGGGTCTGCCGGTGGCAGGGTCGATGGCCAGGATGCATTCGTGGCCGTCGTCGACCAAATCGTTCGGCGACCTCGGTCGACCCCGTTGCTCCAGATAAGACGGCGCGGCCACAGTCAGGACCCGCGGACTGTACAGTCTGCGACAGACCAAGGTTGAAACGGAGGGCGGTCCGAACCGTATGGCGAGATCGAAACCGTCGCTCACCAGGTCCGAGAGGTCGTTGCGGGTCTCCAGCTTCAGTTGAAGAGCGGGGTGATCCTTCAGGAACTGGGCCAGCTCCGGAGCTAACACCAGACGGGCGAACGCGGCATCGCACGCCACGCGGAGCGTTCCCTTGACGACTGAAGTTTGATCCGAGGCTCCGACCGTTGCCTCTTCGATCCCCTGGAGTAACGGCAGCACCTTCGACAATAGCTCATGCCCAGCGTCCGTCACTTCGACGTGTCGGCTGGTGCGATGCACGAGCTTCGCGCGCAGGCGATCCTCCAATCGTTGGATAGCGCGACTTATCGCAGGCTGCGTCTTGCCCAGACGAGATGCGGCACGACCAAAGCTCTTCGACTCGGCTAGGGCTGCAAGGGCTATCAAGCCGCTTACCAGTCCTCCGGCGAGGTCTTCCATGATCTATGTCTTCCTGTAATGGCAGCGATGATCGGTTCGCACTATTCGGGGGCGGGAGGATCGTTCATTGTACGAGTCGTCCAACTACCGAGGAACGACGGAAATGACACAAACCCAAGCCGTAGTCGCTTTAATCGAGGACTATTTCAATTTGGCTTATGAGCCGAAGAGCCGCGACTTCAATAAAGTTTTTCACAAGAGCTGTCTGGTCCAGTGGGTTCACGAAGGCGAGCTGCAGATACTATCGTCGCCGGAATATGCGGCACTCATCAACGGGCGCGCGAGTCCTCGATCAACCGGTGCGCCGAGAGATGAGGCGATCCTCTCCATGGAGAACATTTCGGATAGCCTTTCAACGGCAACAGTGAGAGTGCGGATCGGAAATAAACTGTTCAACGATCACTTTGTCATGCATAAGGTGGAGGGCAGCTGGCTGATTGCAACCAAGGCGTCTACCGTAGTGCGTACGTTCGACTGAAGACGATCAGAGATCGCCGCGCACTTCACCGGTTCCCAGCACGCTTCGCCGCCGGTTGACTTCCGCCCAAAGCTCATCGCTGTCGTCGTTGCGCAGCAGGATCACCCAGTCCAGTTGATCGTCGGTCACGCCGAAGTAGTCGAGGATTTCTCTGCGAACGGCATCGATGAACTGCGCGTATTCCGGGGTTGCTTGGGCTTGCGCGTGCAACGCGTCGTATTCCGCATCGTCCTCGCCGCCGCCGCGCTCGTCGATGTAGCGGGAAATCCACTGGCCCCGCTCGTGGTCGTAGTCGGCCTCGGCGCGCATCGCCTGCATGGCCGTGGAGAAATCCAGTTCGGCAAAGGCGGCGATTGCCGCCTTTGTGGCCTCGTCGAATGTAGTTGTCATCGCATATAGACGCGCGCGAGGAGTGGTCAGTGAGGCCGGCTACGCACGTCTCGATTCACCCCGGTGAACTCACGCGCTGCCAGTCCCAAAGGAAGTTTAATTCAGGTGAATGAGGACGGACCCCTCCGATACTTCCGGCGCGCCCACGCTCATGTTTCCGGCGTTTTTCGCGATCCAGTCCATCGCTTTTCGCATACTTTCTTCCGTGCCTGATTTGCCCTCGCAAACCGTCATCGAGAAGCCGCCATCGTCGCTCCGTACAAGGGTGTAGCCGACGAAGCCTTGGATCGAACGCATCAATTCCTCGACCTCATCCTTGCGTGTCTCCAGCAGATCGAACAGCTCCTTTGCACCCTTTCCGGAAAACTTCCTTATAACAGCTTGCATGATTGCATCCTCCTATCTACGGGCAGCGAGGCGAGCGTGCCGCACGTCAAGTCTAGTAACCATGCGGCCGTAGTAAACCCGGCAAGCCGTCGAAATCCTGGCGGCTTCAGTCAACGTCCAAAGCTGGCCGGCTACTGCCCGATAGGAGCTGCTCTGGGTCAAAGAATGCGACCCAATGCATCGGCGAACCTGGCGACCGCGCCTTCGACATCATGCAGTTTGTCCAGGCCGAACAATCCGATGCGGAAGGTTTTGAAGTCTTCAGGCTCGTCGCACTGCAACGGAACGCCGGCCGCGACTTGCAAGCCGACATCGGCAAACTTCTTGCCGGATCGCATGGCATCGTCGTCGGTGTAGCTCACCACGACGCCTGGCGCCTGAAAACCTTCCGCCGCCACGCTCTTGAAACCTTTTTCGACCAGGAGAGAACGGATGCGCTCGCCGAGTTCAAGCTGCTCCGCTCTGACTTTATCGAGGCCATATGCCTCGGTTTCCTTGATGACGTCGCGCAGCGTCGCGAGGCTGTCGGTTGGCATGGTGGCGTGATAAGCATGTTCGCCGTTCTCGTAGGTCTCCATGATCTGCAGCCATTTGCGCAGATCGCAAGCAAAGCTCGTACTGGTCGTTGCGTCGATTCTTTCGCGGGCGAGCGGGCCGAGCATGACCAGCGCGCAGCAAGGTGACGCGCTCCAGCCTTTTTGCGGCGCACTGATCAGCACATCGACGCCAGTGGCCTGCATGTCCACCCAGATCGTACCGGAGGCGATGCAGTCCAGCACAAACATGCCGCCGACGGCATGAACGGCGTCGGATACCGCGCGCAAATACGCATCGGGCAGCATCATTCCGGATGCGGTTTCGACATGCGGCGCGAACACCAGATCCGGCTTGCTTTCTCTGATCGCCGCGACCACTTCTTCGATCGGAGCCGGTGCATAGGCGGCCTGCCTGCCTTTTTCGACCGGACGCGCTTTCATCACGATCGATTCGGAAGGAATGCCTCCCATGTCGAAGATCTGCGACCAGCGGAAACTGAACCAGCCATTGCGGATGATCAGACACTTCTTGTTCGTCGCGAATTGCCGGGCCACGGCTTCCATGCCGAATGTCCCGCTACCCGGGACGACGACAACCGACTTCGCGTGATAGACCCTCTTCAGTGCGCCGGAAATGTCGCGCATGACGCCCTGAAAGCGCTGCGACATATGGTTGATCGAGCGGTCGGTGTAAACCACTGAATACTCGAGGAGTCCCTCGCGGTCGACATCGGGAAGTAAACCTGGCACGCTCGCCTCCGGTAAAGAATGAACTATCCGAGCAGTATGTCTTACTTCCCGGTCGGCGGCTGCGGATTGTTGGCGGGATTCGTATCGAACCGCGTCACGCTTTCGATACCCGCATTGCCGGCCAGCGCCGAGAGGCGCGCATGCAGCCAGTCGGCTGTTTCCCGATCGTAGACCGCTTCGCCGCCCACATAGACCGTGAATGACTTCAGGTACTTAGCCTTTTTCTGGGGGTTGGCGATTGTATCCTTCGTCCATTGATATAGCGGATACTGATCCCGGCCTACCGCCTCCGCCTCTTTTACATAGTCGGCGAACGCATCGAACTGACATGTCAGCGACGCGTTGCGCTCACGCAAGACAGCTTCGATCAAATCGCGCCGCTCATCCTGATGTCGCTGTTGCGCCCGCAACGCGTCGGCCAGTTCCGGCACGACGGTGATTCGGACTTGGAATTGCCATGGTTCTGCCATGTGTTTCTCCTGCATCGTCAACGATTCAGCGACATTCAATCTAAAGATTATCGATGAATCAGCCGTAAACGAGAGGTTCACCTTTTCACGCGCTTCAGATTCACCGAGGGTGAGCGAATGCCATCAGGCTGTCAATCGATACCAATCAAAGAAACGGAAGACCAAAAATGTTCAACGGTAAACGCACTGCCGCGCTCGTCTGCTCGATCGTCACAGCTTTGTCCCTTTCCGCGTGCATCTCGCCGCATTCGTATGTAGACGGATCGCTTGGCGAACCACACTACGCTGATCTGAAGAAGCCGGCGACACCGCAACCCGTTCAACTGCTCGTCGAGTTCCGGACCAAGGGAGTCGCAAACGCGCGCGCGACGGATTATGCAAAGCCGCGAGTCTACGAACAGGTCGCGCAATCGGGCCTGTTCAGCAAGGTCTCGTACGACCCAGTGCCTTCTGGCCGCAAACTCCTGATCTCGATCAATAACGTTTCGCTTACGGACAATGCGGCGGCAAAAGGCTTTGGCGTGGGGTTGACGTTCGGTCTCGTCGGCACGATGGTCGGGGACGGATACGAGTGCACGGCAAGTTATGTCGAACCCGGCCACGATACGGTCACCAAAGTTGTCAAGCACGCCCTCTATACGACGATCGGCAACGCTTCCGGTCCCAAGGGCTTGCAGCCGATGCCGGTCCAGCAAGCCAGCGCCATGGTCATTCGGCAGATGGTGGGTAAGAGCCTGGAAGAGCTGGATCAAGCGACGGATATCGCCCAATGATGCGTCGACGTTGCTGGCGCCCGCTCGCGTCATCGTGGGGCGGGCTGGCAACGGTGGCCGTTGCCATGAGCCTGAGCGCTTGCGTGACGCAGCCGCTGTTGCCCTACCAAGCCAGCATCGCCAACGAGGCGAAACTGGGGAGCATGCCTCGCGGGGCACGCCTTCAGGTGGCGACGGTGGGCGGCGAGCCTTCGAACGTGCAAACGACGATCCGGACGCTCCGCGTTTCCGCCCCGGGCAATGGTTCGTGGTCGGCTTTCCTTGGCCAAGCTCTTCGGACCGAGCTCACAGCCTCCGGCAACTATGACGCGAGCGCGGCCGTGATACTCGAGGCGTCGCTGACGGAAGTCAAGATCGTCGATGGCGCGGCCGCGCTCACGGGACACTTTGTGGTGCACACCGCGCAGGGCGTCCGATACGACAAGGTCTTGCATGTCGACAACCGTTGGGATACCGACTTCATCGGAGTGATTGCTGCCTCCAACGGTTTGAATCATGGGACGGAGATCTTCCAGGCTTTGCTGCAAAAGCTGTTCGAGGACCCCGATTTCATCAAGGCCGCGCGGCCCGCTTGAAAGAGGCGACGGCGCTATGGCGCCGTCGTCGTTACCGGTGCCCCGCAGCACTTCTCGCGCTTCGGGCGGTGCCATCCTGCATGGCCGGCCTCAAGTCGACAAGTGCATGGCGAGCGTTGCCGCGGCCGGCGTGAGCGTATCGAAGTCCCTCGCGCAGAGATACAAGCGGCGACAAGCCCAGGGGCTATCGAGCTCCACGATGCGCAGATCCGGATTGTGCAATTGGTCGATATAGGCCGCGGATAAAATGGCGAGTCCTATTCCCGATTCGATCATGGTCCCGACGTCGACAAGATTGCGTAGCTTCACCCGATACTGAATCTGCTTGCCGAGTCGCGACGCATGCTCCGCGAGGTGAACTTCCAGTGCGGCGTCGGCCAGCCCGACGAAAGGTTCATCCAGCAGCTCGGCAAATTTCACGCGCTCGCGCTTTGCAATCCGATGCGTCGGGTTGACGGCGACGACAAGGCGATCGTCTGCGATGAACCGAGTCTGAAGCGCAAACAGATCCGTCGTATCGGCGGCGACCCCCAGTTCCGCCCGCTCGTGGACCAATGCCTCCACGATGTCACGGCTCGGTTTTTCTTCGACATCGACCGACAGGCCGGGGTGGTCTTCAAGGAAATGCCGCAGCCGCCGCGGCACATAGGCGACCATGGACGCCGTGTTGGCGAGAAGCCTCACCCGCCCCCTCATTCCGTGCGCATAGGTGGTCAAGTCTCCGTGCATCTCCTCGACCTGCCGGAGAATGGTTCGGGCGTGCCGGACCAACGCCTCACCCGCCGCTGTGGGCTGCACGCCGCGACGGCCGCGTTCGAACAAAGGCGCGCCAAGAACGGACTCCATGCGCCCGACGCGTTCGCTCACCGAGGCGAGCGACAAACTCATCGCATGCGCACCGCCGGTAAAGCTGCCGTGTTCGACTACGGACAGAACGAGACGCATGTCCGTCAGGTCGATGCGAATGCGCGTGCCTTCGCTTGCGACGAAGTGAGTCATTGGTAATTCCAGATTGTGAAATTAAACGGGCGCCGATACGATCACCCTATGAGCCCATATTTTCTTCTAAGTTGCGCGGGAGCTGCGGCCGGCGCGATGAACGCTCTCGCGGGCGGCGGATCGTTCGTCAGCTTGCCGGCACTGATTGCTGCCGGCGTGCCCTCGCTGCAGGCGAATGCAAGCAGTACCGTCGCCTTGTTCCCCGGTGGCCTTGCCAGCGCGTGGGCATATCGAAAGGAATCGACGGCTTGCATCAGTTTGGTGTCGTTGCGCGCTTTGCTTGTCGCGACACTACTGGGGGGCGTGTGCGGGGCGCTGTTACTTCTGTATACGCCGTCCGTAGCGTTCAATGCAGCGCTGCCCTGGCTGCTGCTATTCGCATTTCTGATTCTTGCGTTCGGCAAAGGAATCGGCGACCGCTTGCGCGCACGTTTCCGCGTCGGGCCGGCGGTGGTGCTGCCAGTACAGTTTGTGTTGGGAATTTACGGCGGTTACTTCGGTGGTGCCGTTGGAATCATGATGATCGCGATGTGGGGATTGCTGGACGGCAGTGAGCCCAAGCAATTGAACGGACGTCGAACGCTCATGGTCAGCACGGCCAATTTGATGGCGGTCATCGTTTTTACGTTTGCCAATGCGGTTTATTGGCGGCAGACCGTAGTGATGCTGGTTTCAGCGATTGCCGGCGGCTACTTTGGCGCGCTGGCGGCAAGACGAATTTCCCCTCGCGCGACTCGATTGGGAACGCTATTGATAACGGCCGCGATTACCGCTGTCTTTTTCGCGAGAGCCTGGAACTCGCACGTTCAATGACGAACGCATGGTGCGTGTCCTGTCGCTCTGAAATCGGAGGTGTCATGCAACATGTACTCCTTGAAACGGTCGGCGCGCTTGCTGTTCTTGCGAGCATTGTCGCCAAAATCCGATTTGCCCTATTCGATGAAGTGGCCATAGCGACAAAGTCGTCGGCCCCTGCTGTACGGCAGTATCCGCTAGGGGAACAGGATTGAGAGGTAGTCGCGCCTGCTATTGAGAATTCGCAACACGTCGAGCCGGTCCTCCGCCTCGACGACACGATAGAAAATCTGGTAGTTGCCGTGCACTCGGTGTCGTATTCCGACTTCCTCGTACCGTGGGACGAGCGGAAAGAGTAACGGCGTCTCTGCCAGCGCCACACATACTCGCTCCAGTTCTTCCACAAACGTCTCTGCGCGCTTCGGGCTACCGCTGTGCGCGATGTAGTCGCCGATCTCCTCCAGGTCGAATTCAGCGTCCTTCGTGATGTCGACGAGCATCACTTCCCTTCCGACATGGCCCGATATTTGGCCTTGAGCCGACCGAATACCTCCTGCGCTGGTTTGCGTTGGCCGTTGTCAGCGTTCACAAGCGCACGCTTGAGGCTCGCATCCAACGCGGCCAACTGCATCTCACGATCCTGAATAAGTCGAATGCCTTCACGCAGGACTTCGCTTTTCGAGCCGTAACGACCGGTCTCAACCAATCCGGCAACATAGCTTTCGAGCTGTTGCCCGAGATCTGCACTGATCATGTTTTGCCTCCAATCGGGGTACCGAGCGTATGTTAGCGCAGTTATTAACTGTTATCAAATCACTTGCGAGCCAGCTTATCTTGGGGCGGAAGCCCCTGGGGCCTGCGGAACGCTCGACTCCTTTCCTACGATCTGGCTAAATCCCGCTTATCGAAGCGACGGCGCCCGCCTGCCCGTTACACCGAACCACTACCGACATCCATGCCATGACCCAACCCCTGCGCGAACTCACCCCTCTGGAAGCCCGCGTGCTCGGCGTACTAGTCGAAAAGCAGCACACCGTGCCGGACACCTACCCCCTCTCGCTGAATGCCCTGACCGCCGGGTGCAACCAAAAGACCGCCCGTTCTCCCGTCATGGGCGTCGCCGAGTCCGACGTGCAGACCGCTATCGACGGCCTGAAGCGTCTGAGCCTCGTCATGGAAGCGAGCAGTAGCCGAGTCACGCGCTACGAGCACAACATGAATCGCGTGCTCGGCATACCGAGCCAGTCCGCTGCGCTGCTGACGATCCTGCTGCTGCGCGGTCCGCAGACCGTTGCCGAATTACGGTTGAATGCGGCACGCCTGCACGGTTTCGCCGACAACTCGTCGGTCGAGGCATTCCTCGACGAACTCGCCGCGCGCACGCCGCCTCTCGCGGTGAAGCTGCCATGCGCGCCCGGCGAACGTGGCAATCGCTGGATGCATTTGATGTGCGGCGAGGTGAACGTGGAGGAAATCGCGGCCGCCGGTGAATTCACCGAAGCGTCGATCCCCTTCGCCGAGTTCGAGGCGCTGAGAGCCGAACAGAAGCGCCTGGCCAACGAAGTGGCGCAATTGCGAGCACTCGTAGAGCACATGGCGGCGGAATTGGGGGTATCGATCGATCGGCCGGTGCAGGACTGAGCCGTCACCAGTCGGCGGCGTAGTGCATCACTAATCACGCCTCTTTGTCACTGAAACAACGCTGACGCATCGACATCCGGAATTCGGTCCAGTTCATCGCGGCGGCTATCGCAGGCGCGACGGATCGCTGCCCCGGGAACGATCCACACCGCCAGCGAAATGCCCGCGAGGCTTCCAAGCGCTGCGAACGCAATCGGAAAACCGAAGCGGGTAGCGAGCCACCCGCCGAACAACGGACTCAGGCACCCGCCCACGGCTTCGATGGTAAATATGGCGCCTTGGCCGAGGTTGACGCGCCCGCTACCGTGCAGCAGATGGACGACGAGCGCCGGAATGGCAACGCTCTGCAAACCTGAGCCCAACCCATCCAATATCTGCACGGGGGCGATACCCCACGGTGTCGTCAGCCACGCGGCGGTCAATCCTCTCAACGGCAGCGTAACCAGCGTCGCGAGTATGACCCACCAGAACCCCCAGCGACGGATGAGTCGATAGGCATACATCGCGGCGATCAACATCACGACCTGCGAAATGACCAGATTGGCTGCCGTCAGCGGACTCGCGGCGCCACGATGATCCGCGGCGACCGCAAGGCTGTATAGCGGCAGCATCGCCGAATTGCCAAGGCTGAACGCAGCCAGCGCGAGCGCAAGCAGCTGTAGTGGACGGCTGCGCAATAGCACGCGCATGCTGTCGGCGCGCGCTTGCGAACGATCCTTGTCGTCCTCGTGCGCAAGACCTCGCGCGTAGTGCCGATGCACGGCACGCGACGGAATCGCCAGCACCGACGCGATGCAGGCGACACCGAAGACCGCGCTGAGCACGAACACATATGAAATGCCGAACCACCATCCCGCCGCGCCGGAGAACAATGCGGCCGCGATGTTGCCGGCATGATTCGCCACCTGATTGCGGCCGTATTGCAGGTCGAAGTTCTTCCGGCCGGCCATGCCGAGCGTCAGACCTGTCAACGCGGGGCCCATGACCGAACCCGCAACCGCAGTGGCGACTTGCGCCAACGCAATCGGCCAGTATGCGCGCGAAAGCCAGATCGTGATTGCGGCAACAATCGTCAGCGCACTGGCGCCGACCACGACGGCGCGCCGTTGGTAGACGGCGTCGACGAGCGCGCCCGCGGGCGTCGTCACAAGCATGGCGACAATCGCGCCCATCGTCAGGACGGTACCGATCGTGTCGGGCCGCCACCCGTGTTCCTGCAGATAGATACCGAGGAACGGGCCGGCGCCTGCCTGTACATCAGCGGCGAAGAAACTGACTGCCAGTAGTGGGATGGTCGGCTTCACTCGAACGATTTGCTTTCTTGGTGTTACCTGGGTAAAGCATCGAGTGTGCCTGCTATCCCACGGCCATCGGTCAGTGGCTTGTTGACGCTTCGCGACAGGCGCTGGGGAAACGTGTGAGGCGCCGAACGCAATGATCAGGAGGAACAGCCTAAACTATCGGGATTCGCAAGATTCGCTGCCGTGATGAGTGCGCTCTCCGGAGGGAATTCATGTAACGCGAGCTGAAAATGCAGAGCGAGCCGGTCCGGGCGCAGCCCGTCAAACTGAAGAAAGACGACACGATCGAACAGGCGTTTCGGCGCATCGCCGAAAATTGCCTGGTCCAGGTTCGTGGCAATGAGCCCGGCGTTGGGTCAGGCCAAGATGCGTCGAGCGTCCATCAAATGCGCGTGGGTTTGCGGCGCCTGCGTTCCGCATTCGATCTTTTCGAGGGTGTTGTCGCGGCGCCGTCATCGTTGCAGGAAGAACTGCGGTGGATTGCAGGCGAACTCGGCGCCGCGCGCGACTGGGACGTCATGATCAACTCGACGTTGCCGACCGCTTTCGATGGCGCGCCAGGCGATACCCACGCCGATGCCATCACGCGAGCGGCGATTGAAATCGGTAAGCGAAATCGCACGCGTGCGGCGGCGGCAGTCGATTCCGTGCGCTACGCGCGGCTCATCATCGAGTTGACGCGTTGGCTCGATCAGGCTGATTGGCGTGAAGGCATGAACGACGAGCAACGTGCCGCACTCGATCTGACAATCGGAAAATTCGCCGGCGAAGTGCTATGCAAGCGACACCGAAAGCTGATGAAGCGTGGCCGGCATCTGCCGGATCTCGATGCGCGGCGGCGTCACCGCGCGCGTATCGCGGCGAAGAAGCTGCGATACGCCACGGAGTTCTTCGCTTCACTGTATTCGAAGCAGGTCGTGCGCCACTACCTCGCGGCGCTCGGCGCGCTGCAAGACGACCTCGGCTGGCGCAACGATGTGGTCGTGGCGGATGGACTTCTCAAAGCGCTTGCTTCCGATCACCACCAGAACGCAGTGGGCGTGGGATATGCACGGGGTTATCTCGCGTCGCGTGTAGCGGCCGACCATGAGACGCTCAGGAAGTTATGGAAGCGCTTTCGTCGCTTGTCGCCTCCGCAGTGACGCAATCGGACCACGCCAGTCAGATCGTCCTTCATCGAGGAGCAGCGCCGGCCCCCGAAGTGCCGCGACGTGCCAGGAACCGATCCAGTTGGCCCGCGAACGTTTTGCCGTCGCGTGCGCTGTAGGGCGCGGGACCGCCGGTATCGATGCCTGAGCTCCGCAATTGATCCATCATTGCGCGCATCGTCAGGCGCTCCTCGATATTTTCGCGGCTGAACCAGTTCCCGCGCGGGTCGAGCGCGTGAGCGCCTTTGTCGAGGACGGCGGCGGCGAGCGGGATGTCGGCGGTAATCACCAAATCGCCTGCGGCGACCAGCTCGACGATGCGGGCATCGGCCGCATCGAAACCGGCCGGCACTTGCAGCGCCTTGATAAACGGCGAGGGCGGCGTGCGCAAATACTGGTTCGCGACCAGCGTAACCACTACCTGGGCGCGACGCGCGGCCCGAAACAACATGTCCTTGACGACAGCCGGACAGGCATCAGCGTCAACCAGTACTTGCATGGTGCGTTTCCGACACGGTGAAGAAGCGATCATATTACGAGAGGAATGCCTCTTCCCACCCGAAAGACATCGCATCGTTACCGAACAGTTGCATTGCTCAATACCAGTCGATGCCGGGTTGGGCCTGGCAGCAACGCTGCCGCTTCGCCGCGAACCCAGGCACCATGTCCGGCGAGGAAGTACGGCGACGTCGGATTGCCCGACTGACCGCCCGGCATCTCGAAGAGCGCGTTGCTTTCATGCCCGGGCGATATCACGAAACGTTCCGATGCGCCGAACGACGGTGCTTGCACGCGCGGCATGTTCATATCGCCGGGCAGCGGATCGCTTGGTGCCATCAGCAAGTGACGCAGCATCGGGAGCCACGTCGGGATCATTCGAGCGAACGGATGTCCGATCGTCGAGCGATTGCGCTCGCCCCAGCGCGCATCCGCTAGCCGCGTGCCGTCGCGCGTGACGAAGTCGATCGCACGATCGACGCGATCGAGCACGAACGCGTGCCAGTCGGTTATGCCCGGAGGGACCCATGCCTGGTGCTGCGCGAGCGCGTCCATCACCGCAAGCGAGCGCGATGTCGCGAGCCGATAGCCGACACTCGGGTCGACCTTGGCGAGCGTCTCGTCGAGGTGGCCGAACCATGCGTCGTACATTGCCGCATAGAGCGCGCGCAACAGCGTATAGCCGAGCGCGTCGGCATCGGCGCGACCGTTCCATTGCTCGAGGAGCCGACGGTACTCGGCGCGCCTCGGATGACCCGCGAGCGCGTTCGCATCGAGTGCGTCGAGCGCAATGCGCCGCCATCGCTCGATCCAGAGCGCACGATCGTCTGTCTGCAGAGCAAGCAAATCGCGCTCGGCGAAATGCTCATGCGAAAACAACGCGTCCCGGATCTGCGTTGCGCGGGCGCCGACGTCGCTGCCTCCGTCACCGATCAGCGATTGCGCGGTACCGCTCAACTGTCGCGAGTTCGCCGTCCATAGTCGGGCTCCGGGCGGGTCGACGCGGCGCGGATAGTCGTGCGGGTCCAGATAGCCGTCCCATCCGCGATATGTGCTCGCGCGCACCGGCAAATCAGGCAGCGAGGGTGGCGCCGATGGCGCGGATGCAGCGGGCGAGGCGGCCTGTCCGCGAAAGACACCGGCGCGATTCGGCAATGGGCCGGCGAGCGTCCATCCGATATGACCGGCGGTGTCGGCAATGACGACGTTTTGCGTCGGTATGCCGCACGCTGCCGCTGCAGCCAGTGCCGAGGGGACATCGTCCGAATCGGCGAGCCGGCCGAGCCCCAGATTCACCGCGTTCGCATCATGCGCGACCCAACGGACCGCATAGCTGTGTCCGCCGGTTCGCAATATAGGCCCCCAGCGCGTATCGGGAACGTCGAGCTCGACGGCTGGCGCACCACGCACGTCGATACGTTCGCGATAAACCTGTGCTCGCTCCCAGTCGCCCGTCGGAGTGCGATAACGCAACGCGTCGTTCGGATCGATATCGAGTTCGATGAGATCGATGAAATTGCCGTAGCTGTTCGTGAAACCCCATGCGATGCGGCCGTTGCTGCCGGCGACGATGCCGGGCGTACCGGGCAGGCTCACGCCCGTCAATTGACGAGGTACACCGGCATGGTCGCGGGCGCGCAGCACGACCCGATACCAGATATTCGGCAGCGACAGGCCGAGGTGCATATCGTTGGCGACGATCGCGCGCCCGTCGAGGCTCGCTGCTCTGTTGACTGCCCAGCTATTGCTGCCGATCATCGACATGCGGACACCCGGCGCGTTTGGGTCGAGCGCGGCGGTGTGGAGCGGGACGCTGCGCAGCCAGTCGGGCGCGGGCGGCGGCGAGGGAATTGCGGCTTGTGTTGGTGCCGCATTGGAAGGAGGCACGTCGAGCGGCGTATCCCAGTGGCTCGACGCTGGTAGGAGAAACGTCAACATATCCGGGGACACGCGCTCGCGCAGCGCCGCGCGAGCCAACGTACGGCGCAACTCGCCGTATTGCAGATCGAAGTACATCGCGTAGACGACCAACAAGGTGTCTTCGGCACGCCAGGCCCGCGGCTGGCTGTGCAACAGCCAATACTCGAAAGGGCGGCTCGGCAGCGATGCGAGCCCGTCGTTCACGCCTGCCGCATAGCGATCGAGCAGTGTGCGCGAATGGGCGTCGAGCGTTGCCGCGATCTCGTGTGCGCGGGCGCGAAAGCGATGCAGCCGATGGCTTCGGTCGAGTTCCAGCGCGGCCGGTCCGATCAGCGCGGCGAGTTCGCCGGCCGCCACGCGGCGCAGCAGGTCCATTTGGAAGAAGCGATCTTGGGCATGTGCGAAGCCAGTGGCGTAGGCGAGGTCGTCGGAGGTCCCTGCGCTGATGGTCGGTACGCCCTGTGCGTCGCGCTCTATGGTGGCTTGCTCGCCAAGCCCGGGTGCGGCGTACACGCCGTCGAGCGGTGGCAGACTCGCGCGCACGAGCGCGCGCGCACCGACGCCCGCGACAATTAGCAGCATCAACGCTAGCAATGCGGAAATGGCGATGGCACGCAGAACTCGCACGAACTTGCGCGGCGCCTTCCCGATGTCTGGCTCGCGGGAGCGCTTCAGGACGTTGTCGGCCATACGGTCTGTCTCGTTCAGGGCGTCGTTTCCTTGAATGGGCTCAGCCTGTCCGGCGCGAGGGCGACGCGCCATTCGCCCATTACGCGTAGCGCGCGAGAAACGTGTCGGCGCCCGATTCTACGACTTTCTGTACGGACCGCCATGTTGATGACTGCGACGGCTCTTTGCGCGATTTTTTTCGCTATAGAGGTTACGGTTTAGAGCGAGCCGAGTCCGGCCTCACCGTGCGCCGGCACGCACAAACGTATCGTGATTGGTCGAGACGGCGTGAGGCCATGGCTCGCGCTTGGCCGATGCATGCACCACGACGAACCACATCGTCTCCATTCGATCCCCAAGCAACATTCCGCTGAATGACGCCAGCATGTCGCCGGCCTTGCCCTCGCCGGCAAACGCGAAGTTGATACATGCGCCTTGTGTGATGCCCGTCACCGCCAGAGTCTGTCCGTAAAAGCCGCTGTCGTCCAGCGCGGTGCGAAATGTTCCTGAAAGTCTGCCGTTCGCGTCATCCGTGATGACGAGCTCGCTGCCGTACTGATTTTTCCAGGTTCCGATCCATTCCATATTGCGCTCCAATCGTTTTATAACGATGAAAGACCAGGCAAGCAATGCGGATGCCGCGTCCCACCGGTCGCGGGCAGTCGTCGAACGGGCGGACAGCTAAAGGTTCAGCGATTGTTGCCGATATGCCGTTAACGCTCCGTTTGCCTCGCCAGCCGTCATGAATCTACCCGCTCGATACAAATCATCCCGGCCCCACGCGCTGGCGGACCGAAAGGCGGTCTGACGTGCGACGAATCGGCGATTTCCTTTGTTTGGCCGCTACGGCCCTACTGCTGCTCGCGGCGCTCGGCGGCTGCCGACAGCAAGCCCATGTGTCGTCGAGCGCGCCAAGACCGGCTGGCACCACGATAACCGCATTGATATGGGCTCCCGACTGGCCCGAACAGATGCTTGAGATCGCGGCCGAATTCACCCGGCTCAACCCGGACATCCACGTGAACGTGCAGTTCATGATTGGCGACACGGTCGAGGACAACATCAAACCGCGCATCGCGTCGGGCAATTTGCCCGATATCGCCAGTGTCAATCCGAATGCCTATTCAGCCGAACTGGCTGACGAGGGGATGCTTGCCGACATCGGCTCGACGTCGGCGTGGAATGCCATGCTGGACCCGTTGAAGGAGGATTGGACCAGCCGGCACGGAAGGAAATTCGGCATATCCGGTGGCGTGGCGACGACGCCGGTCTATTACAACGAGGACATATTCGCAAAGGCGGGAATCAAGGAATTGCCCACCGATTTCCGGGCATTCCTGCAAGTCTGCGAGCAGCTCAAGCGCGCAGGATTCGTGCCGATCATGCTGAACGGCGGCTTTCCGAACATGCTCGGGAACGGCCCGTTCGCTTCCGGCTTTGCCAACGACGTCGCGGCACATGAGATTGCCTGGAAGAAAAAGATCGGCGATGGCTCGCTCGATCTGAATACCCCCGAAGTGGCCGACATTTTCGCCAAGATGCTATTGCTCGCGACCCGTGGATACGTGCAACAAGGATTCATGGCGACCGATTACGACGATGGCATACAACTTTTCAAGCAGGGTAAGGTCGCGATGGTCCTGCATGGCAGTTGGGCGGCTGGTCTTCTCCTGCACGGCAATCCGTTCAAGGTCGGCGTTTTTATCCCGCCCTGGAATGCGCGCGGCAAGCTTGTGGTGCCCGTGATCGGCAGTGAAACCGGATTTGCGGTTTTCGAAACGCCGCGCAAGGCCGATGCGTTGCGCTTTCTCGAATTCATCGCCGGTAAAGGTTTTCCCATTCTCCAAAGGAAGCGTCACAACATCCCACCGTTCGAGCATGTGGCGGGAGCGGTCGCGACGGATCGGATCATGATCGACTATACCAACCGGGTCAGCCGCTATCCCGTCACTTCGAGCCCGTACTATTCGGTGTTACCTTCGAGCTCGATCGAGCAACTGCATCGGCTGATGCAGGATGTGCTGCTCGGGAAGATGACGCCGCGAGAAGCGGCGAATCTCCTCGATCAATCCGTCAAGCATCAGGCAACCATGCACTACAAATGAGCCCAATCATCGGTCCGCTGCGAAGCATGTTCGCCTACCTCTCGCTGGATGTACTGCGCCGCGTCGAGATCCGCTACCGGCTGATGACTGCGTTCGTCCTGCTTTCGCTGCTGCCTTTGCTGATTTCCGGTTATATCTCTTATGCCGAATCGACGGCCGCGATCAAGGAGAAGGCGGAGATCTTTTCGAAAGAAGCGGTCAAGCAGATATCGAAGAATATCGAACTCGAAATGGAGCAGATCGAGATCGAAAGCAACCATCTCGTGCTGTCGGACAGTGTTCAGGACAGCCTCGTCAAAGCTGCCAGCGGCGGTGCGAAAGAACAGAGCGGGGCGCGCGAGCAGGTAACGAAGCGGCTGCTGGAGCGCTATGGATCGATGGATTTCATCAACCAGAAGTATCTGCTCGACAACCGCAACCGCATCATGGACACGCAAGCATTCGCGCTGCTGACCTACGATTTGATGCCATTGGTGGAACGGGCTCGCGGCCTCAATGGTCGCGCATATTGGGGCACTCACGATATAGGGGGCGGGCGGCGCGATCTCGCCATGGCGCGAGCCATCGTCGGCAAAAACAGCAACCGGCAGATCGGCAGCCTGGTCCTCATCATTCGCCCGGAGCATTTCTCGGCGATCTTCAATGATTTTGCCGTGGGCAGCGGAACGGAGCTTTGTGTTTTCGATGCCCGCGACAATCGCATCGTCTTGCGCGCGGGCGGCGGTGCGAACGATCAAGGCGGCCTCGCTCCCCCCGAGCTGGTCAAAAGGATCGCAAGCCAGGAGCCGAATCGTCGCTCGAGCGGTTTCGTCGACTTCGCTGGCAAGCACGGTGGTCATTATCTTGCCGCTTATAGGGGAATTCCCGGCACCTCATGGTTTGTCGTCAGCGCGATTGCCGAGCGCAAGCTGACCGCGGAGGCGCAATCGGCTCGCAATCAAATCATATTGGTCGGCATATCGGGTCTTTTGCTGTCCATTTTTCTTGCCTACTTCATTTCGCACAGCATTACGGGGCCGCTAAGCGAACTCGTCCGCAAGATGGACGATACGGGCAACGAGGCGGGTGCCGGCGCCGATGCGCCGACGCAGGCAAGCAACGACGCGCGCCGCACCGACGAATTGGGAACATTGGCTCAGCGCTTCGAGCGCATGAGTGCCGCGATCGGCCAGAAAATCCAGAAAATCAACGAAATCAACGCTTCGCTCGAGGAGACCGTCGCTGAGCGAACCAGGGAACTGACGCAGCGCGAGCGGGCCTTTCGCACGCTCATCGAAAATTCGCCGGATACGATTACCCGCTACGACCGGGATTTCCGTCGCACGTATGCCAATCCCGCCTTTTGCGCGATGGCCGGATGTACGCTCGAAGAGGCGCTCGGCAAGCGGCCATCCGAATTTCCCGGTGGCCCCGATACGCTGCGCTACGAGTACAAGATTGGCGAGGCGATCGCGAGCGGCAAGCGGACGCAGTTCGAACTGAAGTGGACAGGCGAAAACGGGCGGGAGCAATGCTCGCATATCTCCTTGACGCCGGAAATCGACCCCTCGGGCAACGTCAGCTCGGTGCTTGCCATCGGCCGTGACCTCTCGGACCGAATGGTGTTCGAGGAAACGATCTGGAAGCAGGCCAATTTCGATGCGCTCACCCGTCTGCCTAATCGTCAGATGTTTCACAACCGATTGGAACACGAGGCGCGGATCTCGGAAAGCTGCGGCAAGCAAATGGCGTTGATGCTGATCGATCTCGATCGCTTCAAGGAGGTCAACGACTCGCTCGGGCACGACAAGGGGGATGTCTTGCTGATCGAGGCTGCGAGGCGAATCAGCTCCTGCGTGCGCGAATCGGATACGGTCGCCCGCCTTGGCGGAGACGAATTCACCGTCATTTTGCCGCGGTTGGACGACACGGGATGCCTGGGGCAGATCGCCGGCGCGATCATCGAGAAGCTGGCCGAGCCATTCGATCTCGGTTCGGACGAAGCCTTCATTTCCGCGAGCATCGGCGTGACGATCTATCCCGACGATGCGGCCGAACTCGACGTCCTTTTCAAGAATGTCGACCAGGCGATGTACGCGGCCAAAAATGCCGGGCGCAATCGCGTCGGCTACTTCACGGCCGATTTGCGCGTCGCGGCGCAAAGACGTCTCCGGTTGACGAACGATCTGCGCGCTGCGATTCATGGCAATCAGTTTCAGGTCTACTATCAGCCGATTGTCGACCTCGAAACGGGCCAGATTCGCAAAGCCGAGGCGCTGATTCGCTGGCTGCATCCCGAACGCGGCATGGTGAGTCCTCACGACTTCATTCCGTTGGCGGAAGAGACGGGCCTGATCGTCCCGATCGGCGATTGGGTTTTCAAGCAGGCGGTGCAGCATGCACGGCAATGGCGGGACCGGTTCGATCCGACCTTCCAGATCAGCGTCAACATGTCGCCCGTGCAGATTCGGCAGGACAGCCAGGTTTGCGCCCATTGGTCGGATTATCTTGCGCAAGAAGGCATGCCCGGGCAGAGCGTCGCGGTGGAAATCACCGAGGGGTTGTTGCTCGATGCCGAGCTGAACGAGAAACTTTTGACTTTTCGCGACGCGGGGATCCGGGTGTCGATCGACGACTTCGGGACGGGCTATTCGTCATTGGCTTATTTGAAGCGGTTCGACATCGATTACCTCAAGATCGATCGGTCCTTTGTCCATAACGTTGGATTCGATGGCAACAACCAGGCGCTTTGCGAGGCCATGGTCGTACTCGCTCACAAGCTTGGATTGCAGGTTATCGCGGAAGGGGTAGAGACGGCGGAGCAACGCGATTTTCTGCGCGCCGTGGGATGCGACTTTGCGCAGGGTTTCCTGTATTCGCAGCCGGTTCCGCCGGACCGATTCGAATCGCTTGTCTGGCCGAATCGCGAGGACGCAGCGCGCGCTGGGGAACCGCGCGCGAATTCGCCGGCGGAGCAGTGCTGAATAGGGTTTGCGCCGGGTCTCCGCCAGAATGTCGCCAGGGGCCGATCTTATCGACGTTGCGGCTTTGACTTCGTCTATGGGGTGCACTAGATTCCAACCAGCTACTCGTCGCTCAGTACGAGGTAGGAGGGGATGCTCATGACGCCCTGGGAAATCGAAGGCACCGAATTGATCAGCTGCAATTGTTCATACGGTTGCCCTTGCCAGTTCAGCGCGCTGCCCACCAACGGCTTTTGCCAGGCGATGGGCGCCATTTCAATCAGTAACGGTTACTACGGCGACGTGCATCTCGACGGCGTCAACATCGCGGTTGTCTTTCGGTGGCCGGGCCCTATCCACGAAGGTAAGGGAAAGTGTCAGCCGATCGTCGACGAGCGCGCGAGCCGCGCACAACGCGAAGCGGTTCTGAAGATCATGACCGGGCAGGACACTGAACCGTTCGCCACGATGTTCTCGGTCTACGCGTCGACGCTCGAGCACGCATTCGATCCGATCTTCACGCAGATCGACTTCGACGTCGATGTGGATGCCAGGCGTGGCGAGGTTCACGTCGCGGGTGTATTCGATCTCGTCGGGGAACCGATTCGCAACGTGGTGACCGGCGCCGACCATCGCGTACGAATCGATCTGCCGCAGGGATTCGAGTATGAGATCGCGGAAATTGGCTCGGGCGCGGGCCGTTCGCACGGCAATATCGAGCTGGAACTCACGGGGAGTTATGCGCAGTTCGCGCGACTGCATATGAACAACAAGGGATTGATACGGCATCGCGCGACCGCATGAACGGCATGGACGATTGGCTTCGGCACGAGCGCGTGATTCCCGCGCTCGGCTTGTTTGCTGTTGTCGTTTTTTCCTGGTTTTATCTTTGGTCGGGCGCGGGCATGGGTATGTCCGCGCTGCGCATGACGGCAATCGCGCTGTTTCCGCATAGGCTTGCGGATGGCGCGGGCAGTATGGATGCGTCCTTGCCAACGGCGATTTTCATGTGGTGGACGATGATGATCGCAATGATGACCCCCAGCGCCGCGCCGCTCGTCCTGTTGTATCGACGCGTATTGCGGCATTACGGGGCGGCCGGGATTGAAACGGCAGTCCCTTCGCTTCTGCTATTGGCCGGCTATCTGACGACTTGGCTTGCCTTCTCGATTGGCATGGCGCTGCTGCAGAACGCGTTGCAGCCGACGGGGCTCATTTCTGAAATGATGCTTTGGTCGAAGAATGCCGTGTTTTCGGCAATCGTTCTGGTTGCAGCCGGAATTTATCAGTTCTCGCCGCTCAAGCGTGCGTGCCTCAAGCAATGCCGGTCGCCGGTGAACTTTCTGATGGCACATTTGCGCCCGGGAGTACTGGGCAGTTTTGTGCTGGGCATGCGTCATGGTGCTTATTGCGTCGGTTGCTGTTGGATGCTGATGGCGTTGTTGTTTGTTGGCGGGATCATGAATCTCGTCTGGATTGCTGCGCTGTCGTTGTTCGTGTTCGTGGAAAAGCTGCTGCCCGGCGGCGAATATGTGGGGCGGGTGCTCGGCGGCGTGTTGATCGTCTGGGCGGGGGCGACGTTGTTCGTGTGAGGGGTTTTCCGGCCCGTTCTCAGAGCCTATCCGGCATTCGAGTTGTCGCCAGGCTGCGACCTCTACGCTCGATCGCCCCGCAGTCCCGAAACAATCGCCTCGAACGTAGGCCGGCTTGGAAGATCTTCGCTCAAACACGCCGCGGCGAGCGCTTCCAACTGCTTCGCGACATGAGTCGTTCGCTCCGTACACCGTTCGACCAACTCTTCGAGCAAGCACCCGAACGCCCGAACCTCCAACCGCTGCAACGCCGAGCCAAGTTCCCGATCGCCCGTGTCGTATAGCGATGCAGCGCCAAAATCCCCAAGAAACGCGCGTCGTTCGTGACCGCGATGCAGAATATTGTGCGCATAGAGATCGCCATGCATGATCCCGCGTTCATGCAGATGACAAGCCGCCGACGCAATCCCATACGCAATACCCAATGCTTCGGCTACATCGAATCGAACATCCGCCGCATAGAAATCGCGCGTACACGAATCGAGCGTAGGCGGCCCCGCGAGATTGACGAACGCCGGGTCGATCAGCTCCATGACGAGGCCGTGCTGGTCCATCGGGTGGCCCTTCACTCTACCAAGTACCGGAATCAGGTTCGGGTGACGCCCCGCATGAATGCAGGCAGCCATCTCGCAGTCGGGCAGACCGTCGCTCGTGACGGCGCCTTTGAAAAGCTTCACGGCGACCGGCTGTGCGGCGCGGCCTCCGTCGTCAAGCAGCGTGGCGCGATAAATGATGCCCGAGGCGCCTTCGCCAAGCTTTTCATCGAGTACCAGCGACTCCCAACCAATATCCGGAATCGTCGTCTCCGCCGAAGCCGCCGCTTCGAGCGATGCGCCGAACGGATTGCCCGCATAGGCAAGCCACGACAATCTCGGCAACCCGGTCAGCCATTCGGGCAGGGCCGTGAGTCGGTTTGCCGAAAGACGCAGCAGTTCGAGCCGTGCGCACGCGGCCATTTCCTTTGGCAAGGTACTCAGCCGGTTACCGGCGAGCATCAGCTTTTGCAGCATTGAGCATTGCCCGAGCTCGGCAGGCAGCGCTTCGACTTCGTTGTCCGTCAGGATCAACCAGCGAAGCGCATGGGGGAGCGAGCTGGCCGAAACGTGACGTATCCGATTCGCCTTGAAGCCAACCATGGTGAGCTGTTGGCATTCGCCGAGCACATCGGGTAATTCGGTGAACTGATTATTCGAGGCGAAAATGATGCGCAGCTTCTTTAGCCGCGGCAGATCGTCAGGCAGCGCCGACAGCGCATTTCCTGAGAGATCGAGCACTTCGAGCGTCTCGGCAAGATAGAAAATCTCGCGCGGGAACTCGCTTAGCCCGCAGGCGAGCTTGAGCTGCCGGGCTCCCGATAGTTGCCCGGCCTGCAGTTGTTTAAAAGAGTCGATCACAGTGGAAAGCGGTATCCGAAAAGCGGGGGAGGGGTCAGCGCAACGCCGCCCATTCTACTATCGGACGATTCTCTCCCCGTCCGGCTTCCAGGCTCCCCGTTGCCCGGCATCCCTCAATCCGCAACCCGTCCCGCATAGGCGATGCAACGCCGGGCCAGTACCTCGGTAGGATCCACGAGTTGCGCGCGCCGCCCCGCGCTGCCGACGAATTCCCCACTGGGCACGAGCAATGGGAGCTCCGTACATCCAAGAATGATGACTTCGATGCCTTCATCGACGAGGCCCTCGATGGCCGCGCGTATATCGTCCTGACATTGCCCCGTCGTAAAGCCGGCTTTCACGCCGTGTTCGCCGTAGATGGCCTCCATCACCCGCGCCTGGAGCGCCTGCGCGGGCGCGACCTGACACAACCCCACCGCCTCGAGCGCAACCCGATAGACACCGCTCTCGATGGTCCCGGAAGTGGCCAGCACGCCGATCTTCTGTACAGACGGAAACGTCTCGCGCAGATAGCCAGCGGTGACAGTCAGCATATTCACGATCGGTATGCCGAGATACGGCTCGATTCGATCGACGAACGCATGAGCGGTGTTGCAAGGAATCGCGATGATGTCCGCCCCTCCATCCTCGAGCTTTTTGCACGTGGCATAGAGGGAGACGGTAGGATCGGCGCCGTCGCCGATCAGGTTCTCCGTGCGATCCGGAATCTGCGGGTTGTGTTCGACCAGCAGCTTGATATGGTCTTGATCGCGCGAGGCCGGTGTATGGCGGACGATCTTGCTCACGAAATCGACGGTGGCTGCCGGACCGACTCCGCCGACAATGCCGACCTTGAATACCGGCGACGGAGAATCGAAGCGCCCCCAAACGACATACTGCGCATACGCCATATTGGAATCGATGACCGGTACGCTGTCGGGCGCGATCGCATCGGCGAGCAGCGGAATCTCCGTCATGCCTGGCACAATCACATCCACGCCCTGCTCAACGAGGTCCAGGCATGCGCGGCGCAGTAGCTCGACCGGACGCCCGCGCAGATTGCCCCGCTTGATTCCGTCGCTTCCATAGACAGCTTCGGTCACGAGATCGACGCCGCCTTGCAATCGAGGATGCACAACGTCGAATCGAGGCGTGGCGAAGTACCGTTCGAACAATCGGTGCTCCCGCGTGTAGTCGGATGCAAGAACACCGATACGTCGGGCGGTGGGATGCTTTCTCTCGATGTGGCTGCGGACCGCTTCGACGATATTGACGATCCGCAGGTTCGTGTTGTCATTCAGCTCGTCGATGAACGTGTGACTGAGAAAGCACGGCAGTACGATGGTCGTGACACCGCGCTTTTCGAAATCCCGAATCATGTCGAAGATATAAAGCTTGCGTGCCGTTGTCGGGGCACTGCCCGTACCCGAACATCGGAACGGGTACTGCTCGAATATTGCATCGGCATGATCGGCGTCGGACGATGCGGGCGTTGCCTGGGCGAGCTTGAAAAAAACATCGGCGCTTGCCAGCGGGCCCAGGCCGCCAATGATGCCGTATTTGCGGCGGCTTTCCGGCATTCGAGCGTTCATCGTATTTCCGCTGCGCGTCGATCGAGTTGCGTCTCGCTTGGTGCGCTGGGGCGCGCCCTTTCCCATTTGGCGATGACGGCTGTCGCAACGCTGTTGCCAATCACGTTTGTCATCGTACGGCCCATATCGAGCACCTGGTCGATGGCGAGCACCATCGCGACGCCGGCGGCAGGCAGATGAAAGAGCGGCGCCACGGCGGCCACGACGACAACCGATCCGCGCGGCACGCTTGCCATGCCTTTGCTGCTCAGCATGAGAATCAGCAGCATGAAAATCTGCTGGGAAAGTGGCATCTCGACACCGAACGCTTGCGCAATGAAAATCGCCGCGAACGCCTGATACATCATCGAGCCGTCGAGATTGAAGGCGTAGCCGAGCGGAAGCGTGAATCCCACCACCTTTTTATCGACGCCGAACTTTTCCAGCTGTTCGGTCAGGGCCGGATATGCCGCTTCGCTGCTGGCCGTCGAAAAAGCAAGCATTGCAGGCTGGCGTACCGCCTTGAGCAAGCTTCCCACGCTCCGCCCCAGAAAGAGATAACCGACGCCGATCAGCAGGGCCCACAGAATGAACAGGCCGAGATAGAACGAGCCGATCAGCTTCCCGTAGGTGTAGAGCACGTCGAGACCGCGCAGCGTAACCGCCGAAGCGATCGCCCCGAAGACGCCGAACGGAGCGGCACGCATGACGTAATCCGTGAGGCGCAACATGACGGGGACCATGCCATCGATCGCCTGGATGACGACGGCGACGCGCGAATCTCGCTTCAACGCGCCCAGAGCCAGACCGAGAAAAACCGCGAATACGAGGATTTGCAAAATGTCGTTGCGCGCCATTGCGTCAAGCAAGCTCGTCGGGAACGCATGGGTAATCACGTCTTTCGCGTTCAGTGCCGATGTATTGAGCCCGGTGCTGACCTCTGAGGCGCCCGCGATCAAATGAAGGCCGGCGCCCGGCTGCAATGCGTTGGCCATGATGAGCCCGAGGCTCAGCGAGATCAGCGAGGCACAGAGGAACCACCCGACCGAGCGCAGCCCGATGCGGCCTACATCCTGACCGCCATCCATGCCGGCAAGCCCGGAAACGAGCGTGGCGAAGACCAGCGGCGCGATGATCATCTTGATCAGCCGCAGAAAGATGTCGGTCACGATCGAGAAATATCCGGCAACGGTCTTCAGCGTGCTTGCATCTGAAAAGCCCGTATGACAGACATAGCCAGCGATGACGCCAAGGAGCATGCCGGCTGCGATGCTCAGAGTAAGTCGATTTTTCATCATTCCGTCCGTGGTTGGCGCGGGGACGGTCGTGGGACGACCGGCTGGCGCGGGGAGAGCTGAACGACGCTGGGCCAGGCGTCACGTTCAGCTTGTGAACGGATGGTAGGTGGGCCAAAAAAACCGGCGATGCGCTTCTGACATGCGCTTATGCGAGATTCGCATAAGGCGGGAAACCCCCTATCGGAGGGTGGTCGCCCCGGCGCGCAGATGGTGCCACAGCGCATCGAGAAACTCGCTGCGGTTCGAGGAATCGCGATAGACGCGCAATTCGATCTGAAGATTCCAGTCGGCACCCCCGGCCGGTACGAGGTCCCCGGCCGCAAGTTCCGCGGCAATGGCGCTCTTGGGTAACCACGCTATGCCTTCGCCTTCGGCCACGAGCTTCTTGAGCACTTCGGCCATGTCGGACTCGTAGTGCAGCTGCAGCGTCGGTGCGTCCGACGCACTCGCTAGTAGCAGCGCCAGGCACCGCCCGAAGTAGCTGGTATTTGTGTACGAGATGAGGGGGAGCGGTTGCTTTTTCGTTCCGGGCAGCCGAAATAGCGGGGCGAGGCGCGCGTTCGGTCGGCTGGCAGGCATCAGCGTATCGATGCCGACGGTGACGTGCTCGTACCGTGCGGGATCGAGGTGCAGCGGCAGCTCCGGATGGTGATAGGCAAACATGAGCTCGCAATTTCCATTGACGAGCATCAGTATCGAATCGTGCACGTTCGTCGGAATGACGCGTGCGCGTACATCGCCCAGGTGGGTGGAAAGCGCCTTGAGCCACCCGGGCAGAAAATTGAGTGCAATCGTATGACCCGCTGCAATTTGCAGGCTTTTTCCCCCGATTCGCTGTTCGGTGCGGATGATCGCCCGCGTATCGAACAGCTTGGCCAGAATATCGTCGGCCACTTCGCGAAACAGTTGTCCGGCCGGTGTAAGCACGGGTGGAAAACTGCTGCGATCGATCAGCTCGGCGCCGACCCATTGTTCGAGCGATTGGATTCGGCGGCTGAATCCCGATTGCGTCACATTGCGGAACTCCGCCGCCCGGGAGAAGCTTTGATATTGAGCGAGGGCGATGAAGTCCTCTATCCACTTGATTTCCATGGCTGACTGTCGGGGCGTGAGGGGCCGCTTGTCACGAAGGCTCCCATTCTACGTCCCCGGCTCAGTCGCCCTGCGGGCCACGCCGATGTCGGCAGGCACCACTTTTTCAGCGGCTCGTATCGGCGTGTTCGCGCGGTGCTTCCTGGTGCTTGGTGGTCGGCGCGAAAAGCGTGCTTCGTGGAATCCAGACGCGGCGGAATTGCTCGACTTCGCGCTCTTCGGAGAATACCGAGGACGACGGCTTCACGAGATCGTGCCTCGATACGATGCCGACGAGGCGAAGCGATTTTTCGTCTTCCACCACGGGCACCCGCGTAAGGCCGGTAATCGCGAGACGCGCCGCCACGTTTCTGCAGGTCTCGCCGGGCAGTGCGATCTCGGGCCGTTCATGTGCGAAGAAAGCGCCGATCGGACTATCGGATTGACCCGGCGCAATGCGATCGAGCAGTACGCGATCGACCATACCCACAAGTGCCCTCGCGGCGACCACAGGGTACGCGCGATACTTCTGCGTTGCCCCGAAGTAATTGCGCTGTACATCGGCGAGCGTCGTGCTTGCGTCGATCGTTTCGACAGCACGGGTCATGACTTCTTCCACGTAATGTCTTTCGAGCGGGTCGATGCTGTATTCGCGATAGATGTGATATCCGCGACGCGCAATCTTCTCTGTCAAGATCGAGCGGCGCATCAGCAAGACGGTGAAGCCATAGGCCACTGCAGCGGCGGCAAGCAGCGGCAGCAGGGCGTTCGCATCGCCCGTGAGTTCGAAGGCGAAGATCGCCGCCATCACGGGCGCGCGCATCATGCCACCGAGGGCCGCGGCCATGAAGATGAGCGGCCAGACCGCGGGATCGCCGCCGGGCATATAAGGGCCCACCACCGCGCCGACGCCCGCGCCCATCATCAACAACGGTGCCAGCACGCCGCCCGACGTGCCGGACGCAAGCGCAATGACCCAGATGATGGCTTTGACGACGACGATCGCGATCACCACGTGGATGGCGAGATGATTTTGCAGTAGATCGCCGATGACGTCGTAGCCGACACCGAGCGTTCGCGGCTGAAAATACCCGCCGATACCGACGACGACGGCGCCAAGCGCTGGCCACCACATCCAATGAATCGGCAGCTTGCCGAAGAGGTCTTCGACTTTATAGAGCCAGGTCGACAGCCCCCAGGACAACGCGCCCGCGATCAATCCCGCGACGGCCGACGAGAAGAGGCCGAGCGGGCCCAGTGGGAGCGTATGGAGGGGAAACAGGGGGCCCGTTCCCAACAGCAGCGGCCGCGTGAAACCGGCCACCGCACACGCGATAGCAACAGGCAGGAGGCTGCGGGGCCGCAGCTCGAAGAGCAGCAGCTCGATGGCGAGCAGCACCGCGGCGACGGGCGTGCCGAACACGGCCGTCATGCCGGCCACCGCGCCCGCCACGAGGAGCGCTTTTCGTTCGGCGCTCGACAGATGAAAGTATTGCGCCACGAGCGAGCCGATCGCGCCGCCCGTCATGATGATCGGGCCTTCCGCGCCGAACGGGCCGCCGCTGCCGATGGCGATGGCGGAGGCAAGCGGCTTGAGTACGGCCACTTTCGGAGACATCTTGCTCTTGCCGAACAGAATGGCTTCGATGGCTTCGGGGATGCCGTGGCCTCGAATTTGCTCCGAGCCGAACCGCGCGATGAGGCCGACGAGCAGTCCGCCGACGACCGGTGCGGCAATCACAAGGAGACCGAGCGTATTGCCGGCGGGCGACAGGTTCGCCGTCGAAAACGTCTGGAAAAAGAAGAGATTCGAAAAGAAGCGGATCAGATGCAGCAAGAAATCGGCGGCAACCGTGCTGAGGACGCCGCCAACGGCGGCAATCGCGCTGATGCGCAGCAATCGTACGTCTGTTGCGAAATCGCCCTTGTGTTCGCTCATGGTTCCCTTTGCCTGTACCGAAGATCGGTCGCGTCGAAGGGCGTATTTATATCATGGCGTGATGTAATGTGCCCATCGGGCGGCGTCACTCATCGCCAACCATGTCGACAATCGTCTCGAGCAACCCCTTCACGACTGCGGGCAGCCGCCTTTCGCGCATGGTGGTGACTTGCAGCATGCGCTGATTCAATACCGGTTCGTCGATCGGTCTCGACACGAGCGACGCCTTGTTCGTCGTCCCTTTGAGCGCGATGGCACTCCCTAACGTGACGGCCCCGGCAAGCACCGCGAACATATGCAGGGCGGCCGAGTTATTGCTGCTCAGCACCGGCTCGATCCGGATGCCGCGCACCGAACACGCGAGATCGAACAACTGCCGCACGGTGGTACCGCGTTCGAGCAACGCAACCGGATAGGCCTGAATATCCGCAAGGCTCAGCGATGCGCGCGCCGCGAGCGGATGACGAGGCTCCAGCAATGCGCATACCGGCACCTCCGCCGAATAGACGACATTCAGCGCGGACGTGCTGCCGCTCGAAAACGCAATGCCTATATCGGCCTCGCCCACGGCAACCCAGTGTTCCACTTGCGCGGGTGTTCCCGAGCGCAGCGCGTAGCGCGCGTTCGGCGCCGCTTTGCGATGACGCGCGAGCGCGGCGGGCAGTAACGAGCGCGTGAAGCCCTCCGTACAGGCGATTCGCACGAGTTTGCCGCCTCTCGCCTCGCTGGCCGAAATCTCGCCGAGTACCGCGTCGGCCTCCAATAGCGTTCTGCGCGCGTGTTCGGCCAGCAACTCACCCGCCTCCGTCAACACCATGCCGCGCGGCATGCGCTCGAAGAGTGGGGCGCCGACATCGTGTTCGAGCTTGCTGATCTGCCGGCTGATCGCAGAGACCGCCACATGCAGGTTGTCCGATGCGGCGGCGAGCGAGCCCGTGCGGGCGACCTCGACGAAGTAGCGAAGCGCGATTCCGTGCAGCATGTTTCGATTTCCCCGTTGCGTTGCCTTTTCGGCAACTGTAGTCGACAAATTTGAGATTGTTGCGAATTTTTGGCGTTTCTACGCTTGGCTCTCATAAGTCCCTTTTCCTCTTCCCCCATCGCCTCACCGGCCAGGAGGCCATTTGACTACCAGCCCGACATCCCGAAGCCTCCGGCAGGAGGCGATCGACCGCGCATTCGCCGTCTACGATTCCGGCCAGTTGCTCGACGATCTCGCGCGGCGCATCGGGTTTCGAACCGAGAGTCAGAACCCGGCGCGCGCGGACGCGCTGCACGCCTATTTGACGGATGAAATCGCGCCCACCCTGAAGCGTCTCGGTTTCAGCTGCCGCGTCGCCGAAAATGCCGCTGCCCAGCGCGCGCCGTTTTTGATTGCCGAACGGATCGAAGATGCGGCGTTACCGACTGTGCTGCTATACGGCCACGGCGATGTCGTGCGCGGCTACGACGATCAGTGGCGCGCAGGCTTGGGCCCATGGCAAGTGACTGTCGAAGGCAACCGCTGGTATGGCCGCGGCAGCGCGGACAACAAGGGACAGCACACGATCAACTTCGCGGCGCTTGCCGCCGTACTCGATGTGCGCGGCGGCAAGCTTGGCTACAACGCGAAGGTCATCTTCGAAATGGGTGAGGAGATCGGCTCGCCGGGTCTCGACGAAGTTTGCGCGCAAGAGCGCGATGCACTGGCTGCCGATGTGTTCATCGCGTCGGACGGCCCGCGCGTGAGCGCCGAGCGCCCGACCGTGTTCCTCGGCTCGCGCGGCGGCATCAACTTCGAACTGACGGTCGACTTGCGCGAAGGCGCTCACCACTCGGGTAACTGGGGCGGCGTGCTGCGCAATCCGGCTATCCTCCTTGCACACGCGATTGCTAGCCTCGTCGACAGGCGCGGCGCGATCGTCGTCGACGGGCTTCGCCCGCCGTCCGTACCCGATGCCGTGCGTCATGCGCTCGCCGACATCGAGCTCGGCGGCGATGACGACGGGCCGCGGATCGATCTGGAATGGGGCGAGCCTGGACTGACGCCAACCGAACGCGTCATCGCATGGAACGCGCTCGAGGTCCTTGCATTCAAGGCAGGCAATCCGGACGCGCCCGTCAATGCGATTCCGCCGGTTGCTCGTGCAACTTGTCAGTTGCGTTATGTCGTCGGTACCGACAGCGCCAACGCGGCACGCAACCTCGAGGCGCATTTCGCGCGTCACGGCTTTCCCGAGGTACAGGTAAGCGTCGAGCGCATCGCGGCAGCGACACGGCTCGACCCCGAGGACCCTTGGGTCGATTGGGTGCTTTCGTCGATACAGGTCACGACCGGCAAGAAGCCCGCCCTGTTGCCGAACCTCGGCGGCACCGTGCCGAACGACGTTTTCGCGGACACGCTTGGATTGCCGACGCTCTGGATACCACATTCGTATCCAGCGTGCGCACAGCATGCGCCGAACGAGCACTTGCTCGGCTCGGTCGCTCGGGAGGCACTGGGCGTGATGGCCGGCGTCTGGTGGGATCTCGGCGACGACGCACATCGCATCGTTCAGCTTCGTGCGTCCCGAAGCGAAGGCACGACCAACCATCGGGTATCGACATGAGCCAACATCCTGTTTCCCTTTCGGTCTCGCGCAAGCCGCTGAGCTTGACGCAGATCGTCGTTGCGACGTCAGCCGGCAATGCGCTCGAATGGTTCGATATCGCGATCTATGCGTTCTTCGCGATTTACATCGGGAAAAACTTTTTCCCGACGACGAATGAAACGGCTTCGATGTTGCTGACGTTCGGCTCGTTTGGCGCGTCGTATCTCGTGCGGCCGATCGGTGGCATCGTGCTGGGCGCATATGCCGACAAGCATGGCCGCAAAGCGGCGTTGATGGCGTCTGTGAGCTTGATGATGATCGGCACGGCGATCGTCGCGCTGATTCCGGGTTACGAGCGAATCGGTCTTGCCGCGCCCGTGGGCGTCTTCCTCGCGCGACTCATCCAGGGCTTTTCGGCAGGCGGAGAGTTCGGGGCATCGACGGCGATGCTTGTCGAGCACGCTCCGCACCGACGCGGCTTTCTTGCCAGTTGGCAGTTCGCCACGCAAGGGCTTGCGACGCTGCTGGCGGCGACGTTCGGTTTTGCGCTCGCCCGGCTGCTGCCGCATGCCGAGCTCGAATCATGGGGTTGGCGCGTTCCGTTTTTCTTCGGTTTGCTCATTGGGCCGCTTGGGCTTTATCTGCGTCGTTTCCTTGAAGATGCACCCGATTTCACCGAGGCTGTTCGCACGGAGACTCCGGTTCGCGATTTGATCGCGCGGCAAAAGGGGATGGTCCTTGTCGCGGCCGGCGCGCTCGCCGTGTCGACTTCGGTCAATTACCTGCTGCAGTATCTGCCGACGTTTGCGATCCGCCAGCTGCATATGCCGGCATCGACGGGTTTTGCCGCGACGATGATGGGCGGTGTCATTCTGACCTGCGTCACGCCGCTGGCAGGGCATTTGTCGGATCGCATCGGCAGGCTCAAGCAGATGATGACGGTGGCGTTGGTCCTCGTCGTGACGGTTTATCCAGCGTTCGCGTATGCAGTCGGACATGGTTCGGCGATCGCGCTCTTCGGCCTGGTCATATGGCTTGCCCTGTTGAAGTCGGTCTATTTCGGCGCGCTGCCTGCGTTGATGTCGGAGATCTTCCCGGCGGCTACGCGCTCGACGGGCATGTCGGTCGGCTACAACATCGGCGTGACGGTGTTCGGTGGATTTACGCCCGCGATCGTCACGTGGCTCGTCAGCGCGACGGCGAATCGAAGTGCACCGAGCTTCTATTTGATGGCGACCGCGATGATCAGTCTTGCCGCGCTTGCATCGGTCAGCCGTGCGAAGCAGGCTTCGCTTCAAGGTCGTTGGGTGATGTAGTGGCTGCGCGGCTGCCGCTATACGGCGGCTGTTGACCGGACGGCGCGCCGGCGCCATCCGGTCCTGCGTTGCTTCAGAACACTATTTGTTCAAAGATTGAAACGTTTGCGCTTGAGCTGCCGGTGCGACAGATGCACCGACGATGCCGTGTTTCACAAGTGCACGCGCTACGAACCCCGAGGCTTTCATCTCCTCGACGAACTCGCTCAGCGCAAGAGCCGCCGCTTCACCCCGGCTCTTCGGTACGCCCATCGCCTGCTGAATGACCATGAAACGTTCGTCGAGCAGCCGCAATCCTGCGGTTTGCCTGGCGTCGGCCTCCAACTGTTGCTTGACGCCCGCTGCCACCTCGAGACCTTGCTCGAGAAACGTCGGCACCACAGCCGGTGATGTCGGCGCACGAACGATCCGCGCCGCTTTCAGCTCGCGCGTCAAAAACAAGTCATAAGCGCTGCCCTTGCCGACCACCACACGATTATGCGGTTGGTCCACCTCGTCATTCGTTTCGATAGGCGAATCGGTGCGCACGAGATAAAAGCCTTCGATCAATACATAAGGCGCTGTAAATGCGATCTTTTCGCCGCGCAAAGGATCGACAGCAAAGAACCCGAAATCCGCGCGCTCTTCGCCCACGGCCTGAACCGATTTGCCTGCCGCGTCGAATACGACCAGCTCCAGTTCAACGCCGAGGTTTTCGGCGAACGCACGGGCAAGATCGATCGATACGCCAAACGGTTCGCCGGTCTGCGCGCGCGCGTTGGCCAGAATGGGATTGCCCAGGTTGATCGATGCGCGCACCTTGCCGGTGGGCGCGAGGGCTTTGACGATGGATGGATCGATTTTCATGCGTACTCCGGTGCGAATGCGCGCGTTCGATCGCGCGACGCTCAAGTCTAGCGCTTTGCGGCCGTTAAACGGGGAGGCAACGGATAGTCGCAAGACTCATCCCTCTTCAAAAGCGACGCTCGGAGAAACAAGAACATCATGCTCGCATCGATTCGTGCCCGAATTCTGGCGGCTTGCGTCGCCATTGTCGTGGTGGCGCTCGCCGTAACCGGCGGCGTAGCCTATGTCGTCGTCAAGCAGCACAACGACGAGGCGATCGACCAGAACCTCAAGTCCATCCTGTCCGGACATGCACTTGCGATCGACGAATGGATCGCCGGCCGAGCCAAGCAGACGCAGGCGCTTGCCGATACGATGACCGTGGGCGAGGGCGACCCGTTGCCGGCTTTGAAGTTGCTGGCCAAATCGGGTGGGTTCGAAGTCATGACGCTCGGCTTGCCGGACAAGACGGCGTTCTCGAACGTGCCGCTCAAGCCCGACTACGACCCGACCGCGCGTCCTTGGTACAAGCAGGCGGTTGCGGAGGGGCACCTGGTTGTGACGGCGCTCTATAAGGACGCATCGAACGGCAAACCGGCGTTTGCATTTGCGGTACCTATCGTTCGTGACGGAAATGTGAAAGGCGTGATGGCGGCCAGCCTCTATATGGAGAGCGTGAGCAGCATCGTGACGTCGGTGCATCCGACGCCGTCGAGCTTTGCCTTTCTCGTCGACAAGAGCGGGCAGGTGATCGCATCGGCCACGACCGATCTCATCATGAAGCCGGCCACCGGGCTTTCGCCGAGCTTGACGCCGGAAGCGTTGAAAGCGCTCGAATCCGCTTCAGCACCCGTCGCCGTCGATATCGGCGGCGCGACGAAGCTACTGCGGGCGCAGCCTATCGCTGGTACTGATTGGTCTCTCGTGCTGGCGCTCGATAAGTCGGATGTCACTGCCGGCATGCATGCTGTGGCGACGACAACGCTGATCGCGATCATCGTCGTTGCGCTGATTGCTGCGGCGCTTGTCGGTATGCTGACCAACGCTGCGTTTAAGCGCGTGTTGCTCGTGCGCGATGCACTGACGGATGTCGCGAGTGGCAGTGGCGATCTGACCATGCGTTTGCCGACGGATGGCAAAGACGAGGCGGCGCAGATCGCGCATGCGTTCAATCTCTTTGCCGAAAAGATCAGTACCATCCTGCTGCAGATTCGCGAGAGCAGCGAATCGGTCAATGTCGCCAGTGCCGAAATCGCGCAGGGCAATCAGGATTTGTCGAGCCGCACGGAGCTCGCTGCTTCGAGCCTGCAGGAAACCGCTGCGGCGCTCGAGGAGATTGCGGGCACCGCGCGTAATTCGGCCGACGCCGTCACGCAGGTGAGCCAGCTCGCCGCTTCGGCATCGGGCGTGGCCTCGCGCGGGGGGGAAGTCGTCGGCGAAGTTGTCTTGACGATGGATGAAATCACGAAAGCCTCCGACAAGATGGCCGACATCATCGGTGTCATCGATGGCATTGCTTTCCAGACCAACATTCTTGCGTTGAACGCCGCGGTTGAGGCGGCGCGAGCCAGTGAGCATGGGCGAGGCTTCGCCGTGGTGGCGGGCGAGGTGAGAGCGCTCGCGCAGCGAAGCGCGCAGGCGGCCAAGGAGATCAAGGAACTGATTCAGTCTTCCGTGGAGAAGATCGAGACCGGATCTCAACTTGTGCAAACGGCCGGCGCGACGATGAATGAAATCGTGGAAAGCGTGCGGGGTATCACGGGTGTGATCGACGAGATAACCGTTGCGACGACCGAGCAGAGCACGGGGCTCAGTCAAGTCAATCAGGCACTGTCGCAGCTCGATAATTCAACGCAGCAAAATGCCGCGCTTGTCGAGGAATCGGCTGCGGCGGCCGAGCAGTTGCGGGAGCAGGCGGCGAAGCTGGCGCAGGCGGTGGGGGAGTTCAAGTTGGCGCGGGGGTGAAGGCGCTGCGGCCCGCGGTCTTTTTGCTACCCGCCACAATCGCCGGCTAAGGCAGTATCACGGTCATTCTGAATGGACCTCCGTTCGCAGCCGCATGGGATATCGCATTGTTGGCATCGACGAGCGGGAACGTCTCGATGTCGAAATGTCCAAGATCCAGCAAGCCGGAGCGGATCAGACCCGCCATGAGCGTCACAGCTCGCGTCGGATACATCCATTTGCCGCGTATTGTGATGTCGTTGCGCATGATCCATGGATACGGCAGGTCGAGCCCCGCGCCGCCCAGCATTCCCACGCCCCCCATCAAAATGACGCGCCCGTATGGGCGCACAGCCATCAGGGCGGCACGCACGGCCGCGGCGGGTGCCGATGGCGGCAACAGATCGATTACGCAATCGATCGGACAAGGAGCGGCCTGTTGCATCCGTTGTCGGTCCTCCTGCTCATCGCCTGATAGTTTGACCGGTCGCACACGCTCGCCGAACCGCTGTTTCAGATCCTCGAGCGCTTGTGCATTGCGACCCGGGGCGACCACACAGCGCGCCCCCATAGCGAGCGCAACGGCCACGCAGGCACTGCCGAAGTTGCCGGTAGCACCGCTCACGAGCAGCGTCTCGCCCGCCTGCAGCGCGGCCGCGAGCAGCCCCCCATAGGGCACGAGCATGACGTTGAGCGCGCACCACCGCGCCGCCTCGTCCGAATCGATCTCACCGATTCGAATCGCGTTTTCGGTCGGCACACGCACCTGTTCAGCGAACGGACCATCATGAAAGTACCGTTGCAGACGCAGGCCGCCCTCCCCACGAGAGCTCCAGCCCTGTAGCGCGATATCGGGTATCAAGGCGTCGTCGCGCGAGCGCACGGTCGGATCGCAGAACACCCAGTCGCCAACCTTCAAACGCGTGGCGTCAGGGCCAATTGCGCTTACGCGGCCAATCGCGCCGCAGCCGGGCACGATGGGCAGCTCGATCGGATAACGACGCTGACCGTTGAATACTTCATTGGCGTATGGCAGCACCGGCGCGGCGGCGACATCCACGATCACCTCACCCGTCCCGATTTCCGGATTCGGTATCTGCGCAATCTCGAGCGGTCGGTCAAGCGAATGCAGCACTGCAGCTTTCATCGTCGTCCTCCTCGAAGATGGTTTGACGACGTCATTCTGGCGTGCCCAGAATAGACAGCAAGACCTGGTACTATCCTAGGATTCATGCGTGCCCCCTTGCGAGACGAACATGCCAGCAGCGAGACTGAGTGAATTCGGTGATTTCCTGCGTTCGCGCCGGGAGAAACTGGTCCCGGATGCGGGCATGCTGAGAAGCGGCCGGCGCCGTCGCACGCCGGGTTTGCGGCGGGAAGAAGTTGCCGAACTGGCGGGCATTGGTGTGGACTGGTATGTGCGGCTCGAGCAGGGGCGAGCGGTCAGTCCCTCCGATGCCACCCTCGACGCACTTGTCAGTGCCTTGCGCCTTGGAAAAGCAGAGGCCGCACATCTGCGGACGCTCGCCCGCCGCAATGACCAGGATGCGTTCGCGCCGGAGAGCGTTCCGCCGGCGATCGCACGCATCGTTTCAAACCTGCCCCTGCCGGCATACGTGACCGGCCGGCGGTGGGACATCCTGACGTGGAACCGGGCGGCTGCGGATCTGTTCGGATTCGATCGCCTGGCGGAAACGGATCACAACATCCTCGTTTTCATGTTCATCGAACCGGAAGCGCGGCGCCTGTTCGGATCGGCCTGGGCGAACGAAGCGCGCCGCATGGTCGCCCTTTTTCGCTCGACGCATGACCTGTTTGCCGCCGACCCGGCGTTCGTAGAGCTGGTGAAACGCCTGCGTTCGCATAGTCCGGAGTTTGCGAGGTGGTGGAGCGCGCATGATGTCCGCGGTGGCGCATCCGGGCAGAAGGTGCTCGCGCATTATCAGCGCGGCACTCAACGGTACGAATATGCAACATTTCAGGCGAACGACGACCCGTCGCTGAAACTCTCGATCTACACCCCGGTCTGAAGGGGCTTCGTACGACAATCGCCGCGTTCGCGTGCCCAGAATTCGGAATGGTTAGAATGTGATCCTGCCAGTCTACGGGTCAGCTCTCGAATGACAACGAAACAGAGATTTACCACTGCGCTGTTTTGCGCGCTCGCCTGGATCGTTATCGACCAGTTGACCAAAGCATTATTCAAACAAATATTGTCGCCCGGCGAGGTAGTGTCGCTGTTTGCTGGCAGTCTCCTGGTTCTTCCCACCTACAACCATGGCGCGTTCCTGAGCCTCGGGGCGGAAATGTCGGATGCGACGCGCAATGCAATTTTCGTGTACGGTGTTTTGGCGATTCTGGTCGGCCTGCTTGGTTGGCTGTTGCGGTCATCCAAGCTTGGCCGAGTCGACGTCATTGCGATAGCTTGCGTTCTCGGCGGCGGACTTAGCAATCTCGTCGATCGCTGTGTGTACGATGGCCGGGT
>CBJLAJ010000015.1:0-58843 GCA_966421005.1 uncultured Paraburkholderia sp. | reverse complement strand
CGCATTGGAAAACATAACGCGAATGCGAACGATTATCAATTGCGCATAAGTCTAGCATCGTTCCGTCGGACAAACAAACAAAAGAGGAGATTCGCGAAACGTCTCAGTCGTTGCCGACGATCGAATCCCCAACGTTTGCGCCGAACACGCGCGCGCGCAACACAGCGAGCTGGTCGCGCGCCTGGGCCGCCTTTTCGAATTCGAGATTCTTGGCGTGTTCCATCATCTGTTTCTCGAGCCGCTTGATTTCCTTCGCCAGTTGCTTCTCCGACATATCCTCGAACTTCGCGCGCTGCTGCATTTCCTTCAGTTCGGCACGCGCCTCGTCGGCGTCGTAGACACCATCGATGATGTCCTTGATCCGCTTGACGACGCCGCGTGGCGTGATGCCCATGCGCTCGTTGTGCGCGATTTGCTTCGCCCGTCGACGCTCGGTTTCGTCGATCGCGCGGCGCATGGAATCCGTGATGCGGTCCGCATAGAGAATCGCACAGCCATTGACGTTGCGCGCCGCGCGTCCGATCGTCTGGATCAGCGAGCGCTCGGCACGCAAGAAACCTTCCTTGTCGGCATCGAGAATCGCGACAAGCGATACCTCGGGGATGTCGAGCCCTTCGCGCAGCAAATTGATGCCGACGAGCACATCGAACGTGCCAAGGCGCAGGTCCCGGATGATTTCCACGCGCTCGACCGTATCGATATCGCTATGCAAATAGCGGACTTTCACGCCATGGTCGGCCAGAAACTCGGTCAACTGCTCCGCCATCCGTTTGGTGAGCACCGTCACGAGTACGCGTTCGTTCGCCGCGACGCGCGCATTGATTTCCGAGAGCACATCGTCGACCTGCGTGCGCGCGGGCCGCACCTGAACTTCCGGGTCCACGAGGCCCGTTGGCCGCACAACCTGCTCGACGACCTGTCCCGATGTCTTCTTCTCGTAGTCCGCGGGCGTTGCCGTCACGAACATCGCCTGACGCATCTTGCGCTCGAATTCGTGGAACTTGAGCGGACGGTTGTCCAGCGCCGACGGCAGACGAAAACCGTAGTCGACGAGGTTCTCCTTTCGCGCGCGATCGCCGTTGTACATCCCGTTCAACTGGCCGATCAGTACGTGCGACTCATCGAGAAACATGAGGGCGTCCGACGGAAGATAGTCGACGAGCGTTGGCGGCGGCTCGCCCGGCGCCGCCCCCGAGAAGTGCCTCGTATAGTTTTCGATACCCTTGCAAAAACCGAGCTCCTGCAGCATTTCCAGATCGAATCGCGTGCGCTGCTCGAGCCGCTGCGCTTCGACGAGCTTGCCTTCGCGGTGAAAGAATTCGAGCCGTTCGCGCAGCTCCGCTTTGATCGTCTCCACCGCGCGCATGACCGTCTCGCGCGGCGTCACGTAATGCGACGACGGATAGACGGTGAAGCGCGGGATTTTCTGGCGCACGCGCCCCGTCAGCGGATCGAACAGATGCAGCGACTCGACTTCATCGTCGAAGAGCTCGATGCGCAACGCCATCTCGGCGTGCTCGGCCGGAAAGACGTCGATGGTGTCGCCACGTACACGAAACGCGCCCCGCTGAAAGTCGGCCTCGTTACGGCTGTACTGCATCGCGATCAGCCGCGCGATGACGTCGCGCTGGCCGATCTTGTCGCCCGTGCGCAACGTCAGGATCATCTGATGGTATTCGGTCGGATTCCCGATACCGTAAATGGCCGAGACGGTCGCGACGATCACCACATCGCGACGTTCCATCAGGCTCTTGGTAGCCGACAACCGCATCTGCTCGATATGCTCGTTGATCGACGAATCCTTTTCGATGAAAAGGTCTCGCTGCGGCACATACGCTTCCGGCTGGTAGTAGTCGTAATACGAGACGAAATACTCGACCGCGTTGCGCGGAAAGAACTCGCGAAATTCCGAATAGAGCTGCGCGGCGAGCGTCTTGTTGGGCGCGAAGACAATCGCGGGCCGGCCGAGCCGCGCGATCGTGTTGGCCATCGTAAAGGTCTTGCCCGAGCCCGTTACGCCGAGGAGCGTCTGATACGACAGACCATCGTCGATACCCTCGACGAGCAGGCGGATCGCCTCGGGCTGGTCGCCCGCTGGCGGATAAGGCTGATACAGATGGAACGGGGAGCCCTCGAACTCGACGAATTTCGATTCGTCGAGCGCATCGGCGGCAGGAGGCTGATGGTCGGACATGAGGGAAAAAAGGGCACTCTTCGCCGAAGAAAAACGCTATTTTAGCGTTTTACGCATCGGCAAGCACTGGCGTGAGCCGAAGCGCGCGGCGTCCGCCCGTACGTGCGCGATATCGATGAAAACGAACGCCCGTCCGCCACATCTTCCGCATGCCTGGACATAAAAGGCCCGACGTCGGCCTCGGATTCGTTACAATCACGGTCTTCAGTGCTCACCGCCGGCTCTCGCTTTTCGCCCCACTGTCGGGCCAATGGCTGCCAGCGTGCCGACGCCGCCGATTTTCTACTCAGCCGATACAGACCATGTCCCTCTTTTCCGCTGTCGAACTCGCCCCGCGCGATCCGATCCTCGGCCTCAACGAAGCCTTCAATGCCGACCCCCGCCCGACGAAGGTCAATCTGGGCGTCGGTGTCTATACCAACGAAGAAGGCAAGATTCCGCTGTTGCGCGCGGTGCGCGAAGCCGAAAAAGCGCGTGTCGAAGCCGCCCTGCCCCGCGGCTATCTGCCCATCGATGGCATTGCTATCTACGATGCAGCCGTGCAAAAACTGCTGCTCGGCGAAAGCTCGCCGCTCATCGCGGCTGGACGTGTGGTAACGGCACAGGCACTCGGCGGTACGGGCGCATTGAAAATCGGCGCGGATTTCCTGAAGCGCCTCGAGCCGAACGCGAAGGTCGCCATCAGCGATCCGAGCTGGGAAAACCACCGCGCCCTCTTCGAAAGCGCGGGCTTCGAAGTCGTCGCGTATCCGTATTACGACGCCGCAACACACGGCGTGAATTTTCCGGCAATGCTCGATGCGCTCAACAGCTACCCGGCAGGGACGGTCGTCGTGCTGCATGCCTGCTGCCACAATCCAACCGGCGTCGATCTCAGCGAAGCGCAGTGGAAGCAGATCGTCGAAGTCGTGAAAGCACGCGCTCTCGTACCGTTCCTCGATATGGCCTATCAAGGTTTCGGCGACGGGATCGAAGAAGACGCATTTGCCGTGCGTCTGTTCGCTGAGGCCGAGCTCAATACATTCGTTTCGTCGTCTTTCTCGAAGTCGTTTTCGCTCTACGGCGAGCGCGTCGGCGCCCTGTCGATCATCACCACCAGCAAGGACGAGGCGGCGCGCGTGCTGTCGCAATTGAAGCGCGTGATTCGCACGAACTACTCGAACCCGCCGACGCATGGCGGCTCGATCGTGGCGAGCGTGCTCGGCACCCCGGCTTTGCGCGCCACGTGGGAAACGGAACTGGGCGAAATGCGCGAGCGTATCCGCGCAATGCGCACAGGGCTGGTCGAGCGCCTGAAGGCGGCTGGCGTCGCGCGTGACTTCAGCTTCGTCAATGCGCAACGCGGCATGTTCTCGTATTCGGGCCTCAGCGCGGCTCAGGTGGATCGCCTGCGCGACGAGTTCGGCATCTACGCCGTGGGCACGGGTCGCATTTGCGTCGCGGCGCTCAATACGCGCAACATCGATACGGTGGCCAACGCCATCGCGCATGTACTGAAGTAATCGGAGCGCCGCATGGCCGCGTCGTGAAAACGTGCGGCCTCAAACGCTCGCTTCGCCGAACGGCACGCTTTACGCGTGCCGTTTTTCATTCGAGCAAAGCGCCGGACTAACTACGGGCGCCGTCCACCATCATGACGACGCGCCGTTCACCGCGAATCGCGGTGTATGTCGTGAGTGACGAAACCGGCGTCGTTCTCGGGCATGTCGAGCCATCCCGGCTGCGCAAGGCTCGCCCGAATATCCTGCAAGCCACTGTCCCAGTGCAGCCGCATCGTCGAGAACCCGAACTGATAGTCCTTGTAATTGCCCTCGAACTCCTTGTCGCGATAGACGAGCTGGAACACGTTGTAGCGACGCGACGTCGCGAGTTCCTCCGCAAGCTTGCACCATGGGTCGTTTCGATGCTCGGGCGATACGCGTGCGAGTACTTCCCGCAGTACATGCCTGAACCGTTGCGAGTGCTGCATCATGTCCGTGACGAGCCTCGTGCGGCTGGAATACTGGATGTCTTTCACGCGGCTTTGGACATCGGTCAGCGTATTCGGCGCCGGACCGCGGGCGCTCCATAGATCGACCTGGAAGGCGAGTGTGTCGCGGCGCGGCGATGTCTGAATGACTTCCGAAAGCGGCGTATTCGACATCAAACCGCCGTCCCAGTAAAACTCTCCGTCTATTTCGGTGGCTGCAAAGCCGGGCGGCAGCGAAGCGGATGCCATGAAGTGCTCGGGCCGCAGCTTCGTGTGTTGATTGTCGAAATAAGCGAAGTTACCGGTCTCGACGTTGACAGCGGCGACCGAGACACGCGTCTCGCCGGAATTGATTCTGTCGAAGTCGCACAAACGCTCGAGCGTCGCTTTCAACGGCGTAGTGTCGTACCAGCTCGCCGTGTCTGGCGTGCCAACCGAAAACGGTAAAGGCGGCGGCACACGCGGCACGAAAAATCCCTTTTGCCCATCGACGAGCGCGCTGGCTGCCTGCATGGCGGTGAACGCGGTTCGCACGGCCTCGGTTGAATCGAAGAATGCCTGTTCGACTGCGGGAGGCAGTGACAGGCCGTATGCCGGTTGGCAAATGGTTTCCCAGAATTCGCGCAAGCGCGCCACGCGATGCTCGGGCGCATTGCCAGCGAGGATTGCGGTGTTGATGGCTCCGATCGAAATACCGGCGATCCAGCTCGGCAAGATCCCCGCTTCGTGCAGGCCCTCATAGACGCCAGCCTGATAAGCGCCGAGCGCGCCGCCGCCTTGCAGAACCAGCGCGATGGTTTCGTAGGGCGGCAACGCGATATTTGCCCGCTCGACACGTTCCTGCGCGTTTCCCCGTGGCCGTGCACGCGCCTCTCCTGACGGAGGTTGCGTTTGCGCGTGCAACGGCTGAGCGTTGTGCTCGGCCATCGTGGCTCCTTTGTTCAGTGCATGTGCCAACCGTGACTCAGAACGATCGATTGCCCTGTCAACACAGCGTTGGGGAATGCGGCAAGGAACAACGCGGTTTGCGCGACATCGTCGACCGTCGTGAAAACGCCGTCCACCGTCTGTCCCAACATGATCCGTTTGACGACTTCCTCTTCGCTGATCCCCAATTCTTTCGCTTGTTCGGGAATCTGCTTGTCGACGAGCGGTGTGCGCACGAAGCCAGGACAAATCACATGCGAACGCACGTTATGCGCAGCCCCTTCTTTCGCCAGCACGCGCGCAAGGCCAAGCAGCGCATGCTTGGCCGCAACGTAAGCCGATTTCAGCGGCGAAGCTTCGTGCGAATGGACCGAACCCATATAGATGACGACGCCGCCCCGGTCATCGCGATACATGTGTTTGAGCGCAGCCTTCGTTGTCAGGAACGCGCCGTCCACGTGAATCGCCTGCATTTTCTTCCAATCGGAAAACGAGTAGTTTTCGATTGGATTGACGATCTGTATGCCGGCGTTCGATACGAGGATATCGACCGAACCGAACCGCTCGGCTACCGCATCGATGCCGTTGGTCACCGCGGCTTCGTCAGTGACATCCATCGCAAGCGCGAGCGCTTTGCCGCCGGCTTTTTCGATCTCGTCCACCACGGCCTGCGCACCGCCAATGTTCAAATCGGCAATGCCGACGGCCGCGCCGTTCGCGGCGAACGTCAACGCAATGGCTTTGCCGATTCCGCTTGCCGCGCCCGTCACGACCGCGACTTTACCGCTCAAATTGCTATTCAACGAGGACATTCAGATCTCCATCGACTCCAGCACAATGACACGATGACATCACGACGCACGATCCCGGACAACCTGGCCGAACGGAATATGCCGTTCGGCAGACTCGCGCGCCATGATCGACTTCGCTATTGTGCATGAAGGGGCGGCCGGCGCGTCGTGAATTGTTCGACGGCGCTCGCCGGCACACAAAGCCCGGGCGGCGCGCACGAACCCGCGCCGGAATCGCTCGCGTACAATGACGCGCCGTTCGCGGAACATATGCAGCGCGCTCTTATGCCGTGGGCTCGTACTTCGTGTTCGCGGTCAAACTCTCGTTCGATTTGCCATGCTCAGCTATCGCCATGCGTTTCACGCCGGCAACCATGCCGATGTCCTCAAGCACGCCATCGTCGTGCAGTTGCTGCGCTACCTTGGCCAAAAGGAAAAACCATACTGGTACATCGATACGCATGCCGGTGCGGGCGTCTACGCATTGACCGAAGGCTACGCGGCAAAGACTGCCGAATTCGAGACCGGGATAGCCAAACTGTGGAGCCGCAAGAACCTGCCCGCGGCGCTTGCCGATTACGTCGAACAAGTGAGCGCCATCAATGCAGACGGCCAACTGCGCCTTTACCCTGGCTCCCCCTACTTGGCTTGGCGCTTGATGCGTCCGCAAGATCGGATGCGCCTTTTCGAGCTGCATAGTACGGAAATCGAGATTTTGCGCCACAACTTCCGCGATGCGGGCCGTCGCGCGATGCTCTATGCGGGAGATGGATTCGATGGCATCAAGGCCCTGCTGCCGCCCGCCCCCCGGCGCGCGCTCGTGCTGATCGATCCGTCCTATGAGGACAAACGCGACTATGCACGCACGATAACGTGTCTCGAGGAGAGCCTCGCTCGATTCGCCACCGGCGTCTATGCGGTGTGGTATCCGCAAGTCGTACGTCCGGAGTCCCAGCGGTTCGCGGAGCAACTGAAGCGCCTGCAACGCACGGACTGGTTACACCTAAGCCTGACGGTGAGCCGGCCCCCTTCGGACGGCTTTGGGCTATACGGCAGCGGAATGTTCATTCTCAATCCGCCCTATACGCTCGCCGCGTCGGTGCGGGAAATGATGCCGTTTCTAAGGGATGTACTGGATGAGGACGGCGAAGCGCGCTTCGATATCGAAGCGCGCGTGTCGTAAGTCGTCACTGTCCGGAGCTTGGACGCTGGCGGTATACCGCGCGCCGGTCGGGCCCACCGGGTAGTTCAATGTAAGGCGCAACCACGATGGGCTGCTGCGCTTGAGGCGCCATTTCCTGCAGCGTGGCCGTGGACTGCGCGGGAACCATCGGTTGGCGCGCGAGCGGAGCGTTCTGCAATACAAGCCCGCTCCTGCCGTCGTGTATGCCGGTTTGCGTATCGAGAACGACCGGCGGGCGGTCCGAATCCGCTAGCGCGGGCGTGGCCGCGGCAGCAAGCAACGATCCGGCGACCGCAATTGCGAGCCAACGCGCGGAAGCGGAAAAAAGAGAAGCGAGGTGCATGGAAAGCGTATCCACAAGGCGCGCAACGCACGGTGCGTACGCGACGCTCACACCTTAGCGCGACCCGCGCGTTCCCGCCACCGGAAACACCCGGCACACCGGAAAACAGCGTGCACACTTAGCCGAGCGGGAGCCGCTCGTGCCTGTGCACCGCAGCAACACCGAAGCGCTTACCGCTCGCGGGCTTGCCGCGGTTGCGCGATTACAACGTATAGCCGTTGTTTTCCAGGGCACGCAGGCGCTTTTCGAGATCGACGATGTCGGACGACGAGGCAAGGTACGCTTCGCGGCGCGTACGTTCGGCCGATTCGAACCAGTTGCTGAGCTTTTCGATGAAATAGGCGACCATGACATTCTCCGGGACGGCAGGAAATCGCCCCGCCAGGAGCTAAGGGATTTCCCGTAAAAGGGTTAACCCGGATTATATCCATCCTACAGAAAGTTGCCAGTGAAATGCCCGAATGATGTGCATTCCGCTTTGGAATGGTGCTGCCCCCGATCTGGCCGATCGCCTCATGCACAAATCGTGTGCATGAGGCGATCGGTCTTGCTTCATGCCCTTCTTACGCCGAGCGCGACGCCCGTTTCTCCGTGAACCGGATGCTCGTCGCTTGCGAGTTCCTCGAGAATTGGACAGTCCGGCCGCGTGTCCCCGCTGCAATGGCGGGCGAGATGCGCTAAAACGTCGCGCATTTCCTTGAGCTCGGCAATACGGCGGTCCAGTTCGGCGACATGTTCGAGTGCGATCGCCTTGACCTCCGAGCTGGCGCGCGAGCGGTCATGCCAAAGCGCCAGTAGTTTTCGGATATCCTCGACTAGAAAACCCAATCGCCGCGCCTGGCGTATGAACCGCAGCGTATGCACTTCGGACGAGCCGTAAAGGCGATAACCCGATTCGCTACGGCCCCGTGGGGCCAGCAGTCCGACACTTTCGTAATAGCGGATCATTTTTGCCGTCACACCCGAGGCGCGCGCAGCTTCGCCGATATTCATCATGCCTCCCGATCACGATCGTCGACGACAGCGTATACCTTCCCACCATGGCAAGGTATACGCTCAATCCGAGCGCGACGATAAAGGTAAAGCGATCCAGCGTTCGCGCCGCCACCCCGATTCACATTGAAAGGACACCGAATGATTGAATTCCATGTCGAAGGCATGAGCTGTCAGCATTGCGTGGCTGCGATCACCCGCGCAGTGCAGGCTGTCGATACCGCGGCCCAGGTCGAGGTCGATCTCGCGGGGGGACGCGTACGAATCACGTCGAGCGCGGATATCGGGGCGCTGAAGGCCGCGATCGATGAAGCCGGTTATGCGGTGAGCACGGCAAAGACCGTCGTCGGTCAGGGCTGAGGCACCGCATGTTCACCGTCGCTGTCATCGGCGGCTCCGGGCTGGTCGGCCGGGCCGTCATGGAGGCCCTGGCCGAGCGGGCCGGCTGGCGCGTGATCGGCACCGCTCATCGCCGCGCGCAAGGTTCACTCGTGCCCCTTGACATCAGGAACGCAGCGGCGATCGATGCGTTCATTGCCGACACGTCGCCGGACGCCGTCGTCATTGCGGCGGCCGAACGGCGCCCCGATGTCTGCGAAAGCGATCCGGCACTTGCGCGCGCGCTCAACGTCGACGCGGTGCACGCACTCGCGTCGGCAGCCCGGCGCCGCAATGCGTGGGTCCTGTCCATCTCGACCGATTACGTGTTCGACGGCACGAAGCCGCCCTATCGCATCGACGATCCACCCCACCCGCTCAATGCCTATGGCCGCAGCAAGCTCGACGGGGAGCGCGCACTGGCGCAGGCTACGGACTTCGGCTGCGTGCTCCGCTTGCCGCTGCTTTTCGGCTATGTGACCGACCTGAGCGAGTCCGCGGTGACGAGCCTGGTGCCGGCTGTCATCGCTTCGGCCAAGGCCGGCGCGACGGCGGCTCGTATGGATGCTTGGGCGACGCGCTACCCCACGTTCACCGGCGACGTGGCTCACGTTATTTGCGGCCTGCTCGAGCGCGTCGAAAGCGGTACCGCCGTATGTGGCCGCACGCATTGGTCTGGCGACGAACCGATGACCAAATTCGACATTGCGGCACGGATCGCCCGTATCCTTGGGCTCGATGCCCGCCTCGCACCCGTGCCGTCGAGCATGGATTCGACACCGCGGCCCCGCGATTGCCACCTCGACGCAAGCCGCCTCGAAGCGCTCGGAATCGGCCGCCGCACTTCGTTCGACGACGCTCTGGCGCGAGTGCTGGAGCGATACCTGGCAGCCCACCCCATGACATCGACCGGACTTGATACTGTATAAAAACACAGTATCATTGAGGCACGCGCTGGCGAATGGGCGGTTCCGGCATCTTCGCTCGTCTATTCCCGTAAATGCACGGCAACTTCGCAGGCGACGGGCGGCAAACACTACGAAATACCGGGCTACACATCGCCAGCGCGCTCAATACAATCCTTTTCATGAGGGCGAGTCGCTTCAACGAGCGGCCTTCAACCGCGCGCTTCGCGCGCTGCGGCTCGGCGCCATAAGCGACGTGCCTCGGCCATATAGGAATTGACGCATGTCTTACCTCGAGGTAGTGGAAGAAGGCGAAGATATCGAACCGCTCCCACCCGTGCCGGCGCGTCGGACGGGTCCAGCGGTTCTTCGGGAGATCGCGCCGCGTTGCGATACGCGGTATTTCGACGAAGCTGCGCTGCCCCCATTGACTCGCGCCGAGGGCGCGGCGGATACAACGTTCCTCGCGGCCGAGCTGAGTGCCGCGCGAACGGCGGAAGAACGGATTCGGATGATCCGTGGCGTGCTCCACATCGTTGGCTTCAGAGGCCTCGGTTACGCGGCATTGAAACTCAACGCCCAGGCCCAGGCCGAGCGTGCTTATCTGCTCCGTGACTATCTCGCGAGCGACTTGTTGCCAAAGGCGCTCGAGGGCGGCTATTTCCTGCGCGATCCCCAAATGCGGCGTGCGCTGGACTCCAGCCGGCTCCATGTCTGGGATATCCGCTCGATCCTGCAGGCGTCGCGCGACGACGCGCTCGATCCGCAGGTGCGGCGCCACTTCGACGAACTCCGTGCGCACGGGCTCGCCAGCGGCCTCGCCTTCGGGCTGCCGATCTCGCAAACGCCGATGCGCGCGATCATCGTTTTTGCGGGCGCGCCCGAGCATTGCGAATGGATCACGGATAGCGTCATCGCGCAGGCAATCGGACTCGGCCTGTCGCTGCACCAGCGCTGCTCCGCTTACATCCAGGCCATGTGCCGGCGCGAGGCAACCAATGGCCTGTCCGAGCTGCAGCAACGAATCTTGTCGGCGGTCGTGGCTGGCTTGTCCGATAAGGCCATCGCAGCGCGCTTCGATACGACCGTGCACAACGTCGACTATCACCTCCGGCAACTACGGGAGAAGCTGGGCGCACGCAATCGCAGTCAGCTCGCCTATCTCGCCGGACGGCTCCAGGCGGCTTGATCGGCGTTCACCGCGATACGGCGCAAACGGTTGCGGGCACGCAGAACACGGCCCGCCGGCACTTATCGTTCCCAGCCCCAGCGCGCGGCGCGGTAGACGAGCTGGGCGCGGTTTTCGACGCCGAACGTTTTTTGCAACGCCCGCACGTAGGATGCCACCTTGTGCAATGAAGTCGCCATCGCAGCGGCGATCTCCTGATCGGAGAGCCCTTTGACGAGCCGCTCCAAGACAGCGGCTTGGTCGGCACTCAGCACGACCTCGCGCGCCCGCCGCGCATAGATGTCGATATACGGCTGCACGATGCGATGCACCGTCAGCGCAATTGTCAATGCACCGCCCACGGTGCGGTCGTTGATCCATCCGATCTCGCGCGCTTGAGAGGTCAGGTTGACTGCCACGCGCAGATCGGGCTGCGGCGCCGGCAAGCCGAGAATCAATCCCGCATTCATACCATGCGAGCGAAGGCTGTTTGAAAGCATGCGGGCCCGGGGGTCCCCGGTCCGCTCCGCGTAATCGTCGATCTCAGCCGCCTGCCACGTTGCCGGCAATCCGCTTTGGCGCAACGCGGTAAAACGCGGGTCGCTGTCATATAACCGGTGTTTCCAATAAAGGCGCGAGAACGAAATGTCCGCCAAGTCGCTCATGGAATGTGCGCGCAACACACGCCGGCCGATCATTTCGAACGCAACATAATTGAGCGTGCGAAACCCCATTTGCAACAGGCGCTCGTGACACGCAAGCAAGTCGGATGCGGCACGATCGACATCGGCGGTTGCGTCGATCTGGTGCATTTGCGCCAGCGCATCCGCCTGCGAAAACCAAACGAGCGTCGGGAATTCATCGACATCTGTCATCAGGGTACGCCTCGCGTGCCGACATCCGATTTTCTGATTATCATTACCATAAGTTGCACGCGCGAACGGGCACTATCACGCTGCGTTACGTGGCGTGCAACGCGAATCTCGACCGGAGGCTCATCGATGCATCACGCCGCATTGCGCGAGGACGCGTCGTCGTTCCCGCCGTCACGTCGTTCATTCGACGCTAAGCAGTCCGAAACGTCAACTCACGAGGAACATGCGATCGATGTAATTTGGTGCAATGACCCGCGACAAACGAGCGAGGGCGATCAACCTTGCCCGTCTCTCGGCGTCGCAGCAGCGCTGGCCGGTGCGCGTACCGCCGCCGAGCGCAATCGGATGATCAACGGGCTCTTGCATCTCGTCGGTTTCTCGACATTTGCTTATTTCGCATTGGAGAGCAACGTCAAGCAGGTCGAGCGGCTGTTTCTGCATGAAGCGTTCGTGCCTCCCACCTATCGCGGCGATTACGTGAAGCAAGGCTATCACGAGATCGACCCGCGCACGCTCGTTGCACGGCGAGTCAATGCACCGATGGTCTGGGACTTGTATCATTTGCGCGAGCAAAGCGTCGAATCGAACGTCGACACACCGGAGCATCAGGCCTTCGACCGCTTTCTCGGCACCATGCGCGATGACGGTATGTGCAGCGGCCTGATGTTCGCCATGCCGATTCCTGGCACGCGTTTGAGCGCCTTCATGAGCTTTACCGCGCCACGCCGCTCGCGAGATTGGATCACAGCCGCGACGGTCGAACAATCGCTGTCGATTGCGCTGTCGGTTCATGCGTTCGCCTCGCCCCAATTGACCGCGGCTTCGCGCAACTGTGCCGCAAACAGCTTGACACCGTTCGAACGAGAATTGCTGATCGGTATTGCGGAAGGTGCGTCCGACAAGGAGATCGGCCGCCGCCTCGATACGAGCGCACATAATGTCGATTACCACCTGCGCAAACTGCGCAAACGCTTCGGCGTAGCAAACCGCATCGAACTCACCTATCTCACCTCCAAGCTCGAGCTGATCTGAGCCGCCAGGGCACGAAGCGGCATTCGCACCGGCGCTTCGCCGCGCCGGTCCGACAGACCGCGGCCCAACCTCGTTAGGACTCCCAACTGTCAGATCGCATCCAGGCGCGCCGTCGGGCCGCTTGACAGGGCCGCTTCGCTTCTCGCCCGAAGCCAGCATCGCGGCTTTAGCTACCGCGGTCGATTGAGGACTCCGCCTATTGACAAGTGCGAGGTCCTCCTCCGCGCGGCGCAGTCCTCATGATCCGGCCCACTGGCGGTCCCGCCAAGCTCAAGAACCGTTTGAACTATGCCGATAAGTGAAGGAGGCACGTCTTCGATCCGCAGCCGGCTTTATGACTTTGCTCCAATGGTCCCCAGACAACCCAAACGTGGTATCCCGCTCATCGTTCGTTTCGCCCTGGCCGTCGTACCGATTTTCGTCGGGTCGAACGAGAGCTTTGCCGCGCCGCCGCAATCTGGCCCCGAGAGCTCCACGCTGACAGCCGATGCGCTCGCATCGATGCCCCTCGAAGCGCTGATGAAAGTCAAGGTGGTCAGCACGGCCTCCCTCTTCGAGCAGCCAGTTTCGGAGGCACCCGCGGCCGCCGTCATCCTGACCGCCGACGACATCCGCAACTTCGGTTGGCGCAAGCTCTCCGATGCGCTTGCGTCCCTGCCAGGCCTTTATGTCTCGTACGATCGGACCTACGACTATCTTGGCGCGCGCGGCTTTCGCCGCCCCGGCGACTACAACAGCCGCTTTTTGCTGTTGATCGACGGCATGCGCCTGAACGATTCCGTCTACGATCAGGCTTCGATCGGCACCGACTTTCCGCTCGATATGGATCTGGTCGAGCGAATCGAGTATGTCCCGGGCCCTGGCTCAGCGGTATATGGGTCGAATGCACTCTTCGGCGTCATCAACGTGGTGACGAAAAAAGGCGGAGCATTGGGCGGCGCACAAACCGCGGTCTCAGTCGGCAGCTTTGGCGAAAAACGCGCACGCGCGAGCTACGGCTGGCATGGAAGCAACGGGGCCGATTTACTGCTGTCAGCCACCTCGTATGTCCGTAGCGGGCAAGCTCTCTACTATGGCGAGTTCGATACACCCGATCAGAACAATGGCGTTGCCAACAGGCTCGACTATGATCGCGCGCAATATCTGTTCGCCAAATTCGCCTACCGCGATTTTGTGTTCAGTGCTGGCTACGGCAATCGGACGAAAGGTGTGCCGACCGCACCCTATGGGGCCAACTTCAATACGCCGAACAGCACAAGCGACACGCATAGCTTCGCCAATGCGACTTATCGCCATGCGATCTCGAGCAGTCTCGAGATCGCATCGCAGATCTATTGGGAACGCTATGACTACCGCAGCCCGAGTATCTACGGTACAGATCCGGCTGTGGTCAATGTCGATGGAGACAAGGCAATCTGGTACGGTGCCGATGCTCATCTGACGTTCACCGGCGTGCCGCGCAACAAGATCGTCGCCGGCGTGAGCGTGACCCGCAACGCGCGACGCGACCAGTACAACTACAACGTCGACCCGTATCAATCGATTCTCGACGATCATCGCAGCTCGAACGTTTTCGGCATCTATGCCGAGGACGAAATCCGACTCACCGATCGATTGACCTTGAACGCGGGTGCGAGGTTCGATGAGGAGAGCGTTTCGGGTACGAACGCGAGTCCGCGTCTTGCGCTGATTTTCAAAGCGACATCGGCCGACACCTTCAAGCTCCTGTACGGGCGTGCCTATCGAGCACCCAATGCCTACGAGCTCTATTACACGATTCCGGTAACCAACGGACAGATAGGCAATCCTGCGCTCAAACCGGAGCACATCACGACCTACGAATTCATCTACGATCGCAAGATCAGCGAAGCCGGGCACGCTACGCTGTCGCTGTTTCACTACGACGTGCGCAATTTGATCACAGAGGTACTCAACGATTCCGGCCTCTTTCAATTCCAGAACGTGGACCGCGTTCAGGCCAATGGCCTCGAACTCGCTTACGAGCAACAGTTGTCCGGCGGCGCCACGATCCGCGCGAGCTATTCATTGCAGCGTGCTCGCAACAGCGATACGGGAGACGCGCTGCAGGATTCGCCGCGGCAGCTCGCCAAGCTCAATGTGTTCGTGCCGGTGTTCCACCACTCGGCACGGGTCGGCGCCGAACTGCGGTGCGTATCGTCGCGGCTCGCGCAAGCCGGCAATGCGAGCGGCTACTGCCTCGGCAATCTGACGATCGGCACGGCCCGGCTAATTCCGCATGCAGACCTGTCGTTTTCGATCTACAACATCACGGACAAGCGTTTTACCGATCCGGCAGGCCCCGGGTTCGCGCAAAGCGTGATCGTGCAGCAAAGCCGCACGTTCCTCGCCAAACTCGTGTACGGATTCTGACGGACCGAACATGAGACGAAAGTTAGCCGCCGCCGCGTGTCTCCTTGCTGTCGCAGCCTGTCTGCGCGGGACGGTGCACGCTCAGGTCGATCTCTTTTCACTCGAGGCAGCCTACATCTTCAACTTCACCGCATTCACCGAGTGGCCCGCGACACATTCAACCTCGACCAGCCTTATGATCTGCGCGGGCAAAGGCGAAATCGGCGCCGCGCTGGCGAAACTCGAAGGCCACCAGGTCGCGGCACGCACCTGGCACCTACGAGCGCTTTCGGACGGCGCGAATCCCGCGGGATGCGACGTCCTCGTCATCGATGGCAGCCTGGCGATATCGAGCGCGGTCAAATCCGCGTTGAGCGCTGACTCGCCATTGCTCGTCGTCCGCACGCCCGACGCTCCCGAGGGGCCTTGTGTCGTCCTGCTCGTTCGCCAGGGCGATCAACTGCGCTTCGATATCGACAAAAGCGAGGCAGCGCGACGCCATCTCGGCCTGAGCTCAAAGCTGCTTCGGCTCGCGAGGAACGTCACATGAAGCACATCAAGCGCGATACGCGCAGTCCCGCGAAGGAAATGGCAAAGATCAAGACGCTGCGCGTCGGCGTTGCCTTGCTCATATCGAGCCTCGTTTTGCTCGTCTATCAAGCCGTCACGCTGCGGACTTCGCTGACCGAAGACGCCAACATGATCGCCGAAATGGTAGGAGACAACACGGCCGCGCCGTTGATGTTCGATGACAAAGCGGCCGCGGGCGAAGTCCTCCATTCGCTGCGCAAGGTGCCTTACGTCGAAACGGTGGCCGTCTACAAGAGCAATGGGGCAATCTTTGCGCGTTATGGGAAGCCGGGACTCAGCGAACGCGAGCGCGGCGAAGCCACGCTCGAAAACGCGCGAGCGCACGCCGGTCCCTGGTCGCTCACCGATGTCGTCGTCGAGTCCGACGTCAAGGTACGAGACAAGGCGATCGGCGAGGTGGTGCTCGTTGCCACGACCGGAGAGGTCGTCGCTCAGCTCATTCACTACGGCGCATTTCTCGCCGCCGCATCGTTGGTCGCGATCTGGGTTGCGTTCGCCGTCACCTCACGCATGGGCGCACGCGTCGCACAAGCGGAGAAAGAACTCGAATATCTCGCGTCCACCGATCCGCTGACTGGGCTTCCGAATCGGCGCGCGTTCTACGACGAGCTCGACCGGCGGCTGCATCGGCCGAGCTATGTCGGTACGCGTCTCGCACTGGTGCTTGTCGATCTCGACGATTTCAAGACCGTCAACGACACGCTCGGTCACGGTGCGGGCGACGAGTTGCTCACGCGGGTGGCCACCGCATTGCGCCAGGCCGTGCGTACCACCGATGTCGTCAGCCGGATCGGCGGCGATGAATTCGCGGTGCTCGTCGAGATCAACGAAGACAAGAGCGAAGGCCATCTTGCGGCGATGCGCATCGCCCGCGCACTCGCTCGCCCGTTCAATCTGCAGCGCTCGAGCATCGTCGCATCGGCAAGCGTCGGCGTGAGCGTGTTTCCCGACGACGCAAGAGAAGTCGCCGCGCTCGTCAGCAGCGCGGACATGGCGCTTTACGCCGCGAAGGGTCGCGGCAAGAATACCGCGGTCGAATTCCATCCCAACATGACGGTCGAGGCCCGGCGCCGCGCAAGGCTCGAAAGCGAATTGCGCAAGGCAATCGAAATGGATGCGCTCGATCTCGTCTATCAGCCGCAATTCGATTGCAAAACGGGCGCGCTCGTGGGTGCCGAGGCCCTGGTTCGATGGGAGCATCCTTCCGACGGGACCGTCTCGCCCGCCGAATTCATTCCTATTGCCGAGGACAGCGATCTCATCGTGGCGCTTGGGCAGTGGGTGCTGCGGCGGGCATGCCGCGACGCGGCGCATTGGAATGAGGTTTCGGCAACGCGTATTCACGTCGCGGTCAACGTCTCGGCCCGTCAGTTGCGGCAATCGGAATTCGATTATCAAGTCAAGGCAGTGCTGTCTGAAAGCGGGCTTGCGTCTCACCTGCTCGAGCTCGAGCTGACCGAAAGCCAATTGATGGCGAACATGGACGCGGGCATCGATTCGATGAATCGCCTGCGCGCATCGGGCGTAAGACTTTCTCTGGACGATTTTGGAACCGGATATTCCTCGCTTTCATATCTTCAATCGTTTCCCATCAATAGTCTCAAAATCGACCGCAGCTTCGTTCATCCGCTTCCCGATGCGGGACAGCCCATCGTCACCGCGATTATTTCAATGGCACACAGCTTCGACATCGCTGTCGTGGCGGAGGGTGTCGAGCATCCCGCGCAGCTTGCATGGCTGAGCGAATCGGGCTGCGATATCGTGCAGGGTTTTCTTACCGGCCGGCCGATGCCATTCGAGCAATTGATGAAGCTGCTGGGCGACGATCAGGCCAGCCCTCGCTCCGACACCGATTCCGGAATTTCTCCGAAAACGCTGGCCGAATGAACGGGTGGCTCAGCGCCCGTTTCCGTTCTCGTTTATCGGCCCGATAACCGGCGAGCGGATCGACCTATCGGTTTATCGCCACATTCCGAAAATAGCGGCATCATTTCCGCCTCTATGGTTCAAATCGTCGATAATAGGCCTGCAGTGGCTCCGGCGCGTCGAAAATGCCGGCCGGCCTGCGCATTTTCAATATCGACGATTCGAACAGAATGGAAGAACTGCTTCCGCATTACGAGCGCGAGCTTGCGCTGCTACGGCAATCGCTGCAGCAATTCGCCGCACGCTATCCGAAGATTGCCGCGCGGCTTGCGATTGCCGGCGAGCACTCGGAAGATCCGCATGTCGAACGGATGCTTCAGTCGTTCGCCTTGCTGGCCGCGCGCATCGACGTCAAGCTCGACGACGACTACCCCGATTTCACGGAAGCGCTGATCGAAGTGCTGTTTCCGCAGTACCTGCGTCCACTTCCATCGTGCTGCATCGCGCAGGTTCGTGCCGACGGGCTGTACGAGAAGCTGACCGCGCCATTTGCGATCCCGCGCGGCACGCAATTCATCGCCAAAGCTGCCGATTGCAGCTTTCGCAGCGCCTACGATGTAACGCTCGCGCCGCTGCGCGTCACAGAGACATCCTATACGGCCTCCCCGCTTGCACCCACCGGCACGATCTTGCCAGCCGAAACGACGGGAATCGTCTCGCTCGGCATTTCGGCCATGAGCGAGGCCGCCCGCCTCGATGCGGTGGCGCCGTCCCGCTTGCGTTTGCACATGGCGGGCGCGCGCGAAGTGGTTGCGGCATTGAGCGATGCGCTGCATCTAAAGACCATCGCCGCGTATGTCGAGGCCGACGGGTTCGGTCGTTGGAAGCGGCTCGAGCAATCTCCTGTCTCGGCAGTCGGGCTCGACGACGAGGAGTCGCTCATGGCGGGGTTCGACGATACGCCTGCCGCATTCCGCTTGTTGATGGAATATTTTGCGTTCCCGGAGAAGTTCGATTTCATCGATCTCGATCTGGCAGCGTTGCTGAACGCGGTGGGACCATGCCGCAGCGTGACCGTTCATTGGGCACTGTCCGGTATTCATAAGGACTCCTGGGCGTCGCAGCGGCTTGCCAAAATTGATGCGACCACGTTCAAGCCGTTTTGCACACCGGCGGTCAATGTGTTCAAGCGCGATCCCGTGTCGATCAAGATCAATCCGGAAGCGAGCGCTTATCCGCTGCTGCCCTCCGGGCCGGGTGGAGCACAGGCGGAGATCTTCTCGATCGACGCCGTGAGCACGACCGATCCCGCACCCGCTCGCAAGACGGTGGTGCACCCGGTCAATTCGTTACTGCACGGTAGCGCGGCGAAGCTTGCAGGGCCTTATTGGACTGTGCGTCGCGATCGATGGCGCGCCAACGCCGAGAGCCGCGCGCAAGCCGAACTCGTGTTCGTCGGGCTCGATGGTGCACCTGTAACGCCCGAGTTCGGCCAGGTGAGTGTCGATATGACCTGCACGAACGGTGAGCTACCCGCCTCTCTACCGATCGGGATGCCCGGTGGCGACTTGCAGAGCGAAGGCAGCGAATTGGGACGCAACGTGACGATGCTGTCGCGCCCAACGCAGCCGATGCGCCTGCCTCGCGGCGATGGGGCACTGTGGCGACTGATCGGCCAGATGACACCTCATACGCTGCAGTTGAGCCAGGCAGGACTCGAGGCATTCAAGCAGCTCTTCCGGCAATTCGCGACGCTATCGCAATCGCAGGCGCCGCATATCGATGGCATCGTCTCGCTTGGTTACCGCGCGACGATGCAGTGGATCACGATGGAGCCTTCGCCCGCGTTCGTTCGCGGCATCGAGATCACGGCGATGGTGGACGAGCACGCATTCGCATCGAGCAGCCTGCATGTCTTTGCGGGGGTGATGGACCGGTTTTTCGCGCCGTATGCACCCGCGAACAGCTTTGTACAGGTAGTGCTCGTTTCGAAGAGTATCGGCGCGGAGATCTGGCGTTGCTCGCCACGACAGGGGGCCGCACCGCTGATTTAGGCACTCGTTACCCCTTGCTCGCCCCGAACGTCAACCCCACCACGAAGTGCCGCTGCATCGCAAAGAACATCAACACGGAAGGTAGTGCCGCCATGATCGAACCGGCCGAGACGAGGTTCCACGCTGTGGTCCATTGCCCCTTGAGCGCCGCTACGCCCACGGTAATTGGGGCGGCCTCATCGCCTTGCGTCAGACACAACGCCCAAAAGTAATCATTCCAGACGAATGTAAAGACCAGAATGGCCAACGCAGCCAGCGCCGGTCGTATCAGCGGCAATACGATGCGGAAAAACACCGTCCACTCTCCCGCGCCTTCCACACGCGCGGCCTCGATCAACTCGAACGGCAGCTGCTTGATGAAATTGCGCAGGAACAATGTGCAAAACCCGGTCTGAAACGCAATATGAAAGAGCATCAACCCTTCAACGGTATTGAAAAGCCCAAACTTCAACGTCAGATCGCGAACCGGAATCATCAGCACTTGCACCGGGACAAAATTGCCCGCCACAAACGCGGCAAACAACAACGTGTTGCCACGAAAGCGAGAGGTCGCGAGCGCGAAGCCCGCCATTGCGGCCAATGCGATCGAACCGATCACGGCGGGCACGGTAATCAGCACACTATTCCAAAAATAATGCAGCATCGGCGAGGTCGTAAGCGCCTCATGATAGTTGCCGATCAGCGAGATATGCTCCGGCCATCCCCAATAGTTGCCTGCACTGAGTTCATCCGAGGAACGCACGGACGTCAGCAGCACCGCAAGCATCGGCAGCATCCAGACCAATAGCGCGATGGGCACCGAAATCTTGTAGAACCGTCGCGGCAGCGGCTTCCATTTGTCGACAGGCAGCGGATACATGAACCCCTCCCTCTACTGCTCGTTACGCAGCGTACGCCGCAACTGATACACGATGTAGACCAACATGATGGCGAAAAGCACCACGGCGATCGATGCCGAATAACCGAGCCGGTAGTACTTGATCGCCTGGTCGTACATGTAATAAGCAAGCACCGTCGAACTTTCGAACGGCCCGCCGCCCGTCATGACCGCAATGAGATCGAAACTGCGCAGCGCACCGATCACCGTCACCACGACAGCCATGAATGTGGTCGGCCGCAATTGCGGGAGCACGACATGCCAAAGCAACGCCCAGCGTCGCGCGCCCTCCATTCTCGCCGCTTCGAGCTGTTCGCCGTTCAGCGTGGTCAGCCCGGTCAGGTAAAGAATCATGCAGTACGAGGTCTGCGCCCACAACGCGGCAATCACGATACCGAACGTGGCGTACCGTGCATCGCCGAGCACCGGCACGCCGTGCCCGATCATCAACGCGAGCAAGCCGAACGTCGGATCGTAAAACCACGAGAACATGAGCCCGACCACCACGCCCGACAATACAAACGGTGCAAAAAACAGCGACTTGACGATCCGCATACCCGCCACGGACTGATTCAAATACAACGCGACGGCCAAGCCCGCCGGCGGCGCAAGCAGAAACATCACGAGCCAGATCACATTGTTCTTCAGCGCGGTATAGAACGTCGGCGCATGAAACAGCTCGATGTAATTGGCGAGTCCGACGAATACCTTGTCGGACATACCGTCCCAACTGAAAAAGCTCAGCCAGATCGTGGATAAGATCGGCCAGATCACATACACGCCGAACATGACGCAGGCCGGCGCAAGAAACAGGAACGCCGCGCGCCGTTGCCGGCGCGCGGTCGGCGACAGTCTGCGTCCCCCATCCCGGCCCATGCCGCGCCGATTTGCCGGCGGTTTGCCCGCCGGCATGGAGAAGTCCGCGCCGTCGGGCGCGGCGCGCAAATGCTCGTGGGTGGCTGACTGCTGCACGACATGACCTCCAATACGTTGCGGCATTGCAGCGGCCCAGCGGGCCGCCGCCCGCGCTTACTGCTTGTAGATGCGCTTGCGCGTCTGCTCCAACTGCGTCAGCACGGCATCGAGCTGTGTCGGATCGGACACGAATCGCTGCATGCCCTTCATGCCTTCGTCGGCCATCTCCTTCGTCATATCCCGATCGTAAAACTGCGCAATGCCGCCCTTCGTATTCGACAGAATCTGAAAGCCGATTTTCGAAATCGGATCGTCGGGCTCGGGCGACTTGCTGTTAGCCGACAGCGAACCGAGCCCCTTCGCGAGCCGCGCACCGTTCTCGGGGGTTTCGACGAACGCGAGGAATGCCCGTGCCTCGGCCTTATGCTTCGCATGCGCGGGAATGTGCAGCGATTCGACGGGCCCGTCTTCCGCGGTGGGTACGTTCGAATCGATGATCGGGAACTGGAAGTAGCTCATTTGCGGCTTGATCGACGGCGGAAAGCCCGCGCTGATGAACGTGCCCATCAGCATCATGGCCGCCTTGCCCTGGAAGAGAAAAGGCTGTGCCGCATCGAGATCGTAGGAAAGCGAGTTATCGATGAAATCGTGATCGTCGATGAGCTGCTTCCAAGTCGTGTAGACCTTCTTCACACGTGCATCGGTATAGGGCACTTCGCCCGCCATCAGCTTCTGATGAAACGCGTTCCCATTCAACCGCAAATCGAGGTAGTCGAACCAGCCCGCCAGCGTCCATGCGTCGCGACCGGCCACGGCAATCGGCGTGATACCGGCCGCTTTCAGCTTCTTGCAGGCATCGAGAAATTCAGGCCACGTCTTGGGCTCTGCGGCGATACCGGCCTTTTGAAACAGGTCTTTGCGATAAAACATCCCCCACGAGTAATACACCGTAGGCGCGGCGTATTGCTTGCCCTGGTATGACGATGCCTCCTTCGTCGAGGCGTACATCTGGTCCCAACCGTTTTTCGCCCAGTCGCTGCTCAGATCTTCGAGCAACCCACGCTTCGCGTAATAGGCCATCCGCTCGCCGTCATGCCAGTTCACGATGTCCGGTGCGACCGTCGTCAACCAGCCGGGCAGTTGCACCTTGTAGGCTTCCTCGTCGATGAAGGCAACCTTCACGTCGATGTCGGGATGCGCTTTCTTGAAGTCGTCCAGGGTCGACTGCCACACCGCGCGCTGGCTCGCGCCCTTGAACGCAATATTGATATCGAGCGTGCCTGCTCGTGCATCGTTGGCCCACCAGGATGCGGCGGCGGCCACTGCGAAAAACGCTGCGGCGACGCGGGTGCGAAAACGGTTCGCGGGTTGCTTCATGCGTGTCTCCTTCGTGTTATCTGAGGTTATATCGTCATCACCAGTTGCCGCCATCGCGACAAATAACGCGCCCCGCCCAATATCAACTGGAGCAATACGCGCAAACGCCCTGCGGTTCGACGCGCGCACCGCCTACGACGAACGCGGCTGCTTCGACGCCTTCGACGTCATACACACGCTCGCCATAATTGAAGACGTAGGTCACGCCCGCGCGGCGGCTCACTCGCACGCCCTCCGGCAGCGGCACGGCGCTCAACCCGGCCCGCGCGGCGATATCCGCAAAGAGCTGTCGCGTCAACGCTTCATCGAAGATGCCCGCGCAATAATGGACGGCGCCGCGCCGGACACACGCCGGATGACCATCGTCAAATTCGGCAACGACCTCGTGCGGCGCCCCTGCGTCGAGATCGATCAAATCGCGCCAGTGGCGTCCCCGCCCTGCATGACTACCGATCTGCTGAGGCGATGAGGTCAAAACGCGCACGGCCGGCGAGACATTCGGCCGCAGCGACTCCACTCGCCAAACACGCAGCTGCAATGCCTGAGCAAGCGGTCCGGGCGGCAAATTGCCCGGGATTTGCAAATCGACGGTCTTTGAACCGGTACGCGGGCCAATGACGATCTGCGCTCCGCTCTTTTCCAACCGCCCGGCAAAGTCGTCGGAAACGATCGGCAACGGCGGCACGACTATCATGCGATAGCCGTCGAGCGGCGCGTCGACGGGCACCACGTCGACATCGAGCCCAAGCGAACGCAACGCGCTGTAGTACTCGAATGCGAAACGCGGATAGTGGAAGTCCGCGCCTTGCGGATGAACTTCGAAGAGCCACTTTGCCGGGTAGTCGTAGACGAGCGCGACCGAACGCTTCGCATCCTCGCCGGCGTCGGGTCTGGCCTCGAGCATCGATCGGACCTCCGCCGCAACGCGCCCGGCTTCGCTGCCCCCGATATCGATCCGGTTATCGGGCGTATTGAGTCCCGCGTGCATCTGCTCCTGTGCAAACGGTGCCTGCCTCCAGCGGAAATACGACACGCACCCCGCGCCATGCGCAAAGGCTTCCCAGCTCCAGAGGCGCACCATGCCCGGCAACGGCGCCGGATTCCAGTGGGCCCAATTGACGGGCCCGGGCTGCTGCTCCATGACCCAGAACGGCAGCTTCGACATGCCGCGGTACACGTCGTGATTGAACGACGCGAAATCGGGATGCCCCGTGCGCAGCCAGCGCGCTTTCGTCTCCGGATCGAACCATAGCTCTTCCAGTGCGCCAAGCGGATAACTATCCCATGCGGCGATCTCGAGATCGGCCGCAACCTTGTAATGATCGAACTCGGTAAAGAGCTGCATGAAATTGTGCGCGATGGGCCGCCCGGGCGAATGCGCACGAATGATCTCGGCCTGCATCCGGTTAAAGCGCGCAACTTCGTCGGACGCGAAGCGCCGATAGTCGAACCGGTGCGACGGGTTCGCCTCGGTCACCGTCGCCGACGGTGCATCGATTTCGTCGAAGCTGCGGTACTCCATGCTCCAGAACACGTTTCCCCAAGCACGATTGAGCGCGTCGATCGTGCCATATCGCGCGCGCAGCCATTCCCGAAAGCGCAGCAGTGCGGCGTCGGAATAGCTGACCACGGTTTGATGACAACCGAACTCGTTGTCGGTCTGCCAGAACGCAACGCCAGGATGCGCGCCGTAGCGTTGCGCCACCGCGGTACAGATGCGGCGCGCCGCCTCGAAATACGAGGGCGACGAAAAGTCGTAATGACGGCGAGAGCCGAACCGGCGTTCACGTCCATCGGCACCGACGGGCAAGATGTCGGGGTGCCGGTCGATCAGCCACTTGGGCGGCGTCGCCGTCGGCGTGCACATGACGATTCGGAGTCCTGAACGATGCAGCACGTCGACCGCTCGATCGAGCCAGTCCCAGTCGTATTCGCCCGGTGTGGGTTCGATGCGACTCCACGCGAATTCGGCGATGCGCACGCGCTCGATGCCCAGCGCCTTCATCCGTTGCGCGTCGTCTTCCCACATCGATTCCGGCCAATGCTCCGGGTAATAGCACACTCCAAGATGCATCCGTTCCCCCCTCTCAGGCGTAATGTTCGATCGATCGAAGCGGCGCGATGGCAAAGCCGTCGTCCCCGAATAAATGGCATGCCGCCGCCGGCGCGCCGAACGACATGCGCGCCCCCTGCTCCACGCGCGCGTCGCCCGCAACTTTGGCGATCAGCGTCCTGCCCTCCGGCGCATCGAGGTGCACATAGGTCTGCTCGCCAAGCCGTTCCGTGAGCGCGACTTCGCGGGTGAGCGTAAGCGCCGTCGCCGCGCCGGGTCCGCCACCACTGTGCAATGTCAGATGCTCGGGGCGCACACCGACGGTGACTGGCTGTGAAGGCGCCAACGACGAGCCATTCACCGCAAGGCGTACGGTTTCCCCTGTCCCGTCGATCACTGCGCTGACGCCGTCGGCATCGATCGACGCGATCGATGCGGGTAGGAAGTTCATGCGTGGCGAGCCAATGAAGCCGGCAACGAAGCGGCTCGCGGGCCGGTAATAGAGTTCGAGCGGCGCGCCGATCTGCGCGATGCTGCCGTGACGCTCCGTATCTTTACCGGCATGCAGCAGAACGATTTTGTCGGCAAGCGTCATCGCCTCGATTTGATCGTGCGTGACATAGACGACGCTCGCCTTCGCAAATTGTCGATGCAACCGCGCGATCTCGATGCGCGTCTGCCCGCGAAGCGTCGCATCGAGATTGGACAGCGGCTCATCGAAAAGAAATACGCCGGGCTCCCGGACAATGGCTCTGCCGATTGCCACGCGTTGCCGCTGACCGCCGGAAAGCGCCTTGGGCTGGCGATCGAGTAAGGCGTCGAGCTGAAGAATGCGAGCGGCTTCGCTCACGCGGCGCATGATTTCCTGCTTCGGCGTCTTGGCGAGCTTCAGGCCGAACGCCATGTTCTCGAACACCGTCATGTGCGGGAAAAGCGCGTAGCTCTGAAACACCATCGCGACACCGCGCTCGGCGGCGGGCACATCGTTGACGAGTCGTTCGCCGATGCGCACCTCGCCGCCCGTGACGTCCTCGAGGCCCGCGATCATCCGCAGCAGCGTCGATTTCCCACATCCGGACGGCCCGAGGAAAACGCAAAACTCGTTCGAACCAATTTCGAGGTTCACATCCCGTATGACCGGTGCGGCATCGCCATATGCCTTGTGAAGACCTTTCAATGAAATGCTCGCCATCGCGTCGGCTCCGTGCTTTAATCGGTCGACACCGGAGATTAAGCGCTTAATCAGGCCGGCACAGAAAAATGGCCCTTGAGGCCACGTGCCTTGCCTTGTCTCCGAGTCATTGATCTAGTGGGCCCCATAGTGCCGTCACTTCGAGCGGCTTGCAAACTCTGAACACATATCCCACATAGTAAACACGCATGGCGACGATCAACGAAGTAGCCCGCCTAGCCGGCGTCACACCAGCGACGGTCTCGAATGTATTGCGCAACCGTGGCCGCGTAGGCGAGCAAACGCGTCAGCGCGTGCTCGATGCGATCGACACCCTCGGCTACCGGCCACATCTCGCGGCACGCGCGCTCGCGGAGGGGCGCGGTCCGACGCTCGCGTTGATGGTCTCGAGCATCGCCAACCCGTTTTATCCGGAATTCGCCCTCGCGGCCGAACGCGCAGCGCGCGAATCGGGCCACTTCGTCATCATCTGCAACACCAACGACGATCCGGCCACCGGTCGCGCATATCTCGAACAGATTGCCGGCACCTTATCGGAAGGCGTCCTCGTCATGAATGCGAATCTGGATTTCGCCGATCTCGCCGCGACCGAAGCGCGCGGCGCGCCCGTCGTGCTGTGCATGTGGGAGCGCCCCGAAGCCGCGCCGCGCCTGCCCTGCGTCACGGTCGATTTCGGATTGGCGGGGCGGCTCGCGGCGTCGCATCTGATCGCGCTCGGACATCGAAAGATCGGCGCCATCGTCGGCAGCAAAGTGTCGGGTATCCATACGCCGCGTTTCGAGGGTTTTGTCGCCGCAATGCATGAAGCCGGACTCGAGATCGATGCGAGCGCGGTCGTTCACGCGCCCGATACGATAGAGGGCGGTTACACGGCTGCGCGCGCCCTGCTCGCGCAACATCGATCTCTCACCGCAATCTTCACGACCAACGACTTGCCGGCGCTCGGGGCCATGCACGCTGCCGCCGATGTCGGGCTTCACGTGCCGCGCGACTTGTCGGTCACAGGCATCACCGACATTCATCTCGCGCGCGAATCGCGGCCCGCATTGACCACCGTTGCGGTGCCCACCGCAGAGGCCGCGCAGCTCGCCGTCACGCTGCTTCGCAACCTCGTCGCACGGGGTCCACGTGCGCCCGATGCGGACCCCGAGATTTACCAGACCTCGCCACCGAAGCTCGTCGTTCGTGCCTCGACAGGCCCTGCGCCGGCCAGGCGGCGCCCGATCAAAAGGGACTCGAACGTATAGGAAGCAAACGAGGCTCGCGTGGTTCCCGGCATGAGCCTTGCCAGTTCAACAACCATCGCTATACTTGGAAAAATCTGAACAAACGATCTGTCCGTCTGTATCCGTACCCACGTATCCAAACAGAATCCGAGGAGGGGCGCATGGGGGAGCAGCTCGAACAACGCGAATCGTTCGCGTTAATGCATCAGATGGGGCTCAACGATGGCGCCATCGAACGCCGCAAGCAAGTCGTTGCACTGGAACCCACCGACCTGGCCCGCATTGCAAAAATCAGGGATCTCGTGCTGCTTCGGGTCGACGCATACACGGCGGCATTCTTCGATCACCTTGCGAAGTTCGACGAGGCCCGCCCGCTACTCGACAATCGCGCGTTGCTCGAGAAGGCGAAGCGGCTCAAGACCGAACACCTCCAAGGGCTGGTGTCGGGCGACTACAGCAGGCACTATGTTGCGCAACGTATCGAACTGGGCCGGCTCTATGCCATAGCGGGCCTCGAGATGCGGCTTTTCCTCGGCGCTTTCCATCAACTGCTGAAGTTCATCGGCGGCCAGGTCATGGCGCACTCCGAACAGGCGCCACTCGATGCGTTCGAAGCATTCATGTCGCTCAAGAAAGTGGCGTTCTTCGATCTCGGGCTCATCGTCGATGTACTGGTGTTCGAGCGCGAACGCGTGATCCGGCAACAGCAGGAAGCCATTCGTGAACTGTCGACACCGGTCTTGCAGTTGCGCGATCGCCTGTTGCTGCTGCCGATCATCGGCGTCATCGATACATACCGGGCCCGACTCATCACCGAAAACCTGCTCGAAGCGGTTCGCGCGCGGCGCGCGAAAGTGGTCGTGATGGATGTCACCGGTGTGGCGACGATCGATTCGCGCGTCGCCAACCATATTCTGCAAACCGTCACCGCGGCGCGTCTCATGGGCGCACGCGTGATCGTGACCGGTATCACGGCGCCTGTCGCGCAATCGCTGGTCGCACTGGGTATCGAGCTCGACCGGCTCCTCGATACGGTGGGAGACCTCCAGGGCGGCATCGAGCTCGCCGAGCAGATTCTGGGCTATCGCGTGGTGCCGGGCAACGCGACGATCGAGCCGCGCGCCAACGGAGCGAGCTGATACCGTGTCCGTTCCCATTCTCAAGCAAGGCGATGTGCTCATCGCATCGATCCAGTCGGCACTCTCCGACCAGGATCTCGTTCAACTCCGGGACGATTTCGCGGACAAGATCGGTCGATTTCGCACGCGCGGCGTCGTGATCGACGTCACCGCGCTGGACGTACTCGATTCGTTCGCTACCCGCACGCTGCGCGGCATCGCCTACATTGCGAAGCTGCGCGGCGCTCAAACCGTGGTTGTGGGGATTCAGCCCGAGGTCGCGTTTGCGATGGTTCAGCTCGGTCTGTCGCTCGACGGTATTGCGACGGCGCTCGATCTCGAAGAGGGCCTCGCCCATCTTGGCGATACCGCGAACGGGAGCGCTGGCGATGGCGGATGAAATTCACGTGCCGATCGAGCGCGAGGAGGATGTCGTCATTGCGCGCCAGAAGGGGCGCGAACTCGCCGCGGCGGCCGGATTCTCGATGACGGACCGGACCATCATCGCGCTCGCGATCTCCGAGATTGCGCGCAATATCGTCAGCTACGCTCGCCGCGGAGACGTCATGCTCCGAAAGCTCGACGACGGCGCGCGTGTCGGAATTCTGATCGTCGCGGAAGATGAAGGACCCGGCATTGCCGACATCGAGCTGGCAATGCGCGACGGTTATTCGACAGCGAAGAGTCTCGGCGTGGGCTTGCCCGGTACGAAGCGGATCATGGATGAGTTCGAGTTGACCTCCGTCGTGGGCAAAGGGACAAAAGTCACGATGAGGAGGTGGCTGCGATGAGCATCATCTCCCCGCCCCGAGAACCCATCATCGAATGGGGCTGGGCGGGGCGTGCGCTTGAGACCGTCTCGGGCGACTTGCACGTCGTCGTTCATTTCGACGACGGCGCCGTGGTGGCGCTGCTCGATGGCCTCGGACATGGCCACGAAGCAGCGCAAGCGGCGCAGGCGGCGACTCCGATCATCGAAGCACACGCGTGCGAGCCCGTTCTGAAGATACTGCAACATTGTCACGAGGGGCTGTACAAGACGCGCGGCGCTGCGATGACCATAGCGTCGTTCGATGCCCGGGATGATTCGATGAGCTGGTCCGGTGTCGGTAATGTCGATGGCGTCCTCGTTCGCGCGCAACATGACGCCAGCGTACGCGATCAAGCGATCTCGACACGCGGCGGCGTGGTGGGGTATCGGCTACCTCCGCTGCGCGCGGAACGCCTCTTGATATCGCGCGGCGATACGCTCGTGATGGCGACGGACGGCATACAAAGCACGTTCACCGCTCGCATGCCGATTGCCTTCACGCCACAGGAGCTGGCCGAGACCATACTCGTGCGATATGGCAAAGCGACGGACGACGCGCATGTCGTCGTTGCCCGCTACCTGGGAGCGCGTGCATGACCACCCGGCCCGCCGCGCTCAAATCCGAATATCTGACCGGGCTTCGAGCCTATCTCGAGGACGAAGGAGAAGCCGGGCTCACGCATGCTTATGAACTCGGTCGGCGCGCCCTCACCGACGGCGTGGGGCTGCTCGACATGGCTGAGTTGCACTACGCCGCACTCGATGCGCTTGTGCTCTCGGCCCCACCGCAAGATCGCGCCCGGCTTGCGCAAGCCACTGCGGCATTTTTCAACGAGCTGCTTGCGCCGTTCGAATTGTCCATCGAAGGCTACCGCGCCGCGCTGGCCGCGAGCGAGGAACGGTTCCAGCTTGCGGTGAGCGGCACGACCGCCGGCTTGTGGGATTGGAATCCGCAGACCGACGCGATCTACTTCTCGCCGCACTTCAAGCGAATCATGGGCTATCAGGACAACGAGCTGCCCAATGAGCGCCAGGCGCACTTCGGTGCGATTCACCACGACGACGCGAAGCGCGTCGACGAAGCACTGACGCGGCACCTCGATCAGCGTCAGCTCTATGACGTCGAATACCGGATACGCATGAAGTCGGGCGAATTCCGCTGGGTCCAATCGCGCGGACAGGCGCTATGGAACGACAACGGCGAACCTTATCGCATGGTCGGCTGGATCATGGACATCACCGATCGCAAGCGCGACGAGGAAGCGTTGCGCGCATCGCGCGAAGAGCTGCGGCGTTTGTCCGGGCACATCCAGCACATTCGCGAGGAAGAAAAGGCTCGCATCGCACGCGAACTGCACGACGACCTGGGCCAGCAATTGACCGCCTTGAAGATGGCCGCAACGATGCTCGAACATCCTGGCGGTGGCGGATACCTGCCCGCGCCGAAAGATGCGTTCAAGGCCATGTACCGGATGATCGATCAGCTTGTCGACTCGGTGCGGCGGATCGCGGCGGATCTCCATCCTGTCATGCTCGACGATCTCGGCCTGATCCCCGCCATCGATACGTTGATCGACGAATTTACGGCGCGTTACGGGATCAAGGTGATCCGCCATATCGACGCCGAGGCGATCGCCTTCAATCGCGAATGCAGAATCGATCTATTCCGGATGGTGCAGGAGGCGCTGACGAACATCGCGCGACACTCGGGCGCCACCGAGGTGGTCCTCGACATCGTGCGCGAAGAGCCGCACTGCGTCGTCCGTGTGGCCGACAATGGCCGAGGCGCGGCACAGAACGATCGTCGCGGCAGACATTCGTTCGGGCTGCTCGGCATACGCGAGCGCGCAGCCCTCTTGGGCGGAGAAGTCAGCATCCGGACGGCACCGGGCGCAGGCTTCGCGCTGACCGCCACGTTGCCGCTCACGGCGGTCGAGGTCAGACGCGAATTGAGCTGAACAACCTCAGAGCAGGTCCCGCTCGCCACCGTCGCACCACTGCGTCATCGTGACCGTTACGCCCTCGCCGGGCGCAGAGACGATCTCGAATTCGTCGACAAGACGTTTTGCGCCAGCCAATCCGGCGCCCAGCCCCCCACCTTTGGTTGAATAGCCGTCTTGCATCGCGCGTGCAATATCGGGAATACCGGGACCGTCATCGCGCGCAACGACGAAGACACCGCGACGCTCGCCGTCCGCGATCGGACAAAGCGATACTTCCCCGCTTCCCGCGTGAACGACGATGTTGCGTGCGATTTCGCTGACCGCTGTGGCTAGCGCCGCCATCCGGGGTTCCGGCAGCGACTCCCGCGCGCCCAATTCGCGAACGACTTGACGTGCCCACGCCACGTCCGAATCCCCGGTCACCGATACGTGCACCGCAGCCCCGAGCGTGCGATGTGTCGTCATGACATCGTCCTCCCGCAAGCGATGCGATGGACTCTTTTCATCTGAACGCCTCGCTGGTTTTGGCGTGCATGCATCGTAGCACCGCGGCCCCGATGCGTCGCCATCCGGACCGGCATGAGGTTTGCTTGATTGGCCGTACCCACCGATTCATTTGCGATGTTTCGCATATCGGGCGATATGCCCGGAGAGGAGCGCCCATGTCCACGCCCAAGAATGATTCGCCGCAGAATAACCCGTACGACAACGTACCCGATTCTTCATTGCCGGCCTACTCGAACCGACACCCGGTCACGCGCGCGTTCGACTCGTTTGCGAGCGCTGTAACGCGATGGACCGGTTCGCCGATTGCGTTCGGTATCGCGGTGGCGATCATTGCGACCTGGGGCGTGCTCGGCCCCGTTTTCAAGTTTTCGGATGCCTGGCAGCTCGTCATCAATACCGGTACGACCATCGTCACGTTCCTGATGGTGTTCCTCATTCAGCAAAGCCAGAACAAGGACAGTGTCGCGGTTCATCTGAAGCTCAATGAGCTCGTGGCGGCGAACCGGAGGGCGAACAGCGAGTTGATCGGTATCGAGGACGTTTGCGAGGAGGACTTGCGTCGTATTGCGAATGCCTATCTGGCGCTCGCAAAGAACGCTGGTTTGAAAGGAGAAGACCGGTCCGAGCTCGAACGCGAGATCAATGAGGCGAAGGAAAGGCCCGTGGGGAAAAACAAGTCATGACGCGATCGGCCCTGGCGCGATAGCTCGAGGCAGATCGGTCAGACGACAGCCTTCAAACGGGAAAGCACCTCCTGGGTATGCTCGCCGATGCGGGCAAGCGCCTGGCGTATGCCCATGCGGCGCCCCCCCATGGCCAGCGGCAGCAGCACCGCCTCGGTCGTGCCGCCGTCCTCCGTTTGCATCGGTACGAGGCCGCCGCTCGCTTTCAGATGGGGATCGTCGAATAGCTGGTCCGGACGAACGATCGGTGCGTACGGAATGCCAGCCGCCTCGAGCTTGGGTGCGAGGTCTTCGACGCGATGGTGTGCGAGTACCGCGCCGAGGCATTCAAGGAGTTTCTCGCGAACGGCCACACGCTGGGCATTCGTCGCGAAGCGCGGCTCGGCGGCAAGATCGGGGCGCTCGAGCAGCTCGCACAGCGTCACGAATTGCTTATCGCTCACCGCGCCGATGAAGAGCTGCTCCGCTTCGGCTAGCGTGAACACGTCGTACACGCTCCACGGCGAGACACGCTCGGGCATCGGCGGCGGTGCAACGCCTGTCATCGCAAACTGCTGCATATGAGGAGAGCAGAGAAACACGCAGTTCTCGAACAGCGCGCTTTGCACCTCCTGCCCGCGCCCCGTGCGCTCGCGTTCGCGCAGTGCGGCTAGCACGCCGATCGCGCCGAACATGCCGCCCATGATGTCGTTGACCGATGCACCCGCGCGCAACGGACGACCGACCGGGCCCGTCATATAGGCAAGACCGCCCATCATCTGCACGACTTCATCGAGCGCGAGGCGCTTTTCATAGGGTCCGGGGAGAAAGCCCTTGTGCGAAACGTAGATGAGCCCCGGATATCGCGTCGAAAGTGATGCGTAGTCAAGGCCCAGCTTTGCCATCAGGCCTGGGCGGAAATTCTCTATCATCACGTCGCACGTGCCGATCAATTCGACGGCCGTCTGCCTCGCGTCAGGCGAGTCGAGATCGAGGACGACGCTTTTCTTGTTCCGGTTGAACGATCGGAAAAAGCCAATGCCCAGCCCGGGCAGTTTTCGTGTTTTATCGCCCTCGGGCGGCTCGATCTTGATGACCTCAGCGCCAAGGTCCGCCAGGATCATGCCGCAGGTCGGTCCCATGACCATATGCGTGAATTCGATCACCCGTATCCCTTCGAGCGGGAGTGATCCATTACGGTCGATCTGACTGCTCATACTGCCTCGTCGGTGCCAAGCGGGTCATCGGCACTCTATCCATTCCACAGAACCGTCAAAAGCGGTATTTTGGAAGCCTGATCGTTCCAATCCGGAATGCCACACCCCACGGACACGCATCCGACATCAAGGAAAGCTCTCCGATGCATGACATCGATATCAAGACATTGCGTCTGTTCGTGGCTGTGTGCGATCACCGAAATATTGCGCGGGCCGCGCAGGAAGCTCACATCGAACCCTCTGCGATCAGCAAGCGCATCGCGCAGCTCGAGCGCGAGCTTGGCGTGCCGTTACTGTCGCGTTCTCGCCGCGGTGTCGATCCTATGCCCGCAGGACTTGCGCTTCTCGAACACGCGCGCGCGGTGATTTTCACGATGGAGCGGATGGCAAGCGATGTTGCCGCACTGGGCGCAGGGCTGCGGGGAAGAGTCAGCATTTGCGCCTCGCCGTCGGCGATGGCCGAAAGCCTGCTCGACGACGTCGCGTCGTTCATGCGTGAGCCTGGAAACACGAACATCCGTGTCGACATAGAGGAGCGGATGTCGACCGACCTCGTTCGACAAGTGCGCGAGGGGACGTCGGCAATCGGCGTCTGCTGGGACAACGTCGATCGCGGCGGTCTGCAAGCGCAACCCTATCGGCAGGATCGGCTCGCCATCGTGACCCACCGCGATCACCCGCTTGCGGGCAAAAAGTCGATCGATTTCGAGCAAACGCTTGCATACGATCACGTGGGGCTGCCGCCCAACTCTTCGGTTCATACGATGCTCAGGCGAGCCGCGGCTAACGTCGGAAAGACGATCTCGTACCGCGTCATCGTGTCGAACCTGGACGCCACGTTTCGCGTGGCCGCGGCGGGGTTGGGGATCAGCGTAGTACCCGCGGAAGTCGCGCAGACCTACCGCCGCACACTCGGGCTCCGCGTCATCCCGTTGAACGACGCATGGGCATACCGGCGTTTCGTTGTCTGTTGCAAGGATTTCGATGCGTTGCAGCCGCCGGCGCAGCAGCTGGTGAGGTATCTGGGCACGCGTGCCGATGTGCGTTAGACCAAATGGCAAGCGTCTATTCCGCCCGCACTGTCAAGGATTCCGTCGACGGACCGCTCCGCACTTGCTGTCCAGCTCGCTCAGGCGCGTTTGATCTTGCGCGTCAAAAATTCGACCAAGTTCCGCCGCACAGCGCTTAGCACGATGCCGGTGCCGGTGCCGATCAGTGCGAGCTCCGAGGGCGGCAATGGCGGCATATCGGAGCATATTCGATGTTCCGACAAGATCGCCGACTTCGCTAAGACCGAGACAGCCAGACCGGCCGCAACAGCGGCCTGAATTCCAGTGAGACTTTGACTGCCGAACGCGATGCGCCATGCGCGCTTCGCCTTGTCGCGGCTGCGGATCGCCCGTTGTCGGTAGATGCATACCCAGACGAGTGACTCCGGCCACGACGCGAAGGTCTCGCCGCTGCCGGGCTCCCGCTTGACGATCGCGATATCGATCTCGCCGGCGGATAAACTGCGTTGCAAGTCGACACTCATACCCGCCACGGTTTCAAGCCTGGCATCCGGGCGGATCTTCAAGAATCCGGAGAGCATCGCAGACATACGTTGCGCATCGACGTCTTCCGGTACACCCAATCGAACCGGCGCAAGCTGTACGTCTCGTCGCAATGCCTCGGACGCCTCTCGGGAAAGCTCGAGCAGCCTTCGCGCGTATTCTGTCAGTAACACTCGGCCTTTATGCCGAAGAGATTGAAGCCTGGCGCGTGAGCGCCCACCCGCGTTCGCGGTGACGGTCAGCTACTATTTTTAATAGCTAAAACCCACGCCATGTTTATGCGTTAATATCCAAGATATAAAAATTGAGTTCTCTTAAAGATGAACTACAAAAACAACACCGAGAGATACGGGTTCATAGAGGGTATGCGTGGCGTCGCCGCGATGATGGTACTTATGACCCACTACTGCTCTGCGTTTCTCCCGGCGTTCGCCCGGGTGAGAAATGCGCCAGCCCATTATCCATGGGAACTTTGGTTGACCGATACGCCGGCATTTTCATTGATCAATGGAACTGCGGCAGTTTATATGTTTTTCACGATTAGCGGCTTTGTGCTGGCGGGCTCATTCCTAAATTCGAACCTCGGCGCTCCGTCGAAGATCGCAAAACGATTCATAAGGCTATACCCACCAGTCGTTTGCTCCGTCCTGTTCGCAACACTGCTCCTGTGGGCTGTGCCGTCGGCGCACATTGCAGCTGCGCATATCAGCATGTCGAATTGGTTGTCTGGCCTCGCACTCGCCCCATTCACGCGACATTCGATCCTCGGCGAGGCATTGTTGAGTTCGATGCTCACGGGCTATGGCGGGGTTTCGATCTTCGATCACGCACCATACCTCAAGGACGCGCTACCGCTCACCCCGATAAATATCGCAGCAAATATTCCGCTCTGGTCGCTTCATGCTGAATTCTGGGGGTCGATGCTGCTGGTCGCCGTATCCTCGCTCTATCTGCGATTGCCAAAATCGCTCTTCTGGGCGACCTTCTTTCTGTTTGTCCTCTGCACTGGAACGAGCCAATATTCGTTGTTTCTCGCTGGCTTTGCTGCGTATGTCGCTAAGGATCGACTGTTATCACGCTGCGGGCTCGCCTGGGCGATCGTCGGCTATGCGCTGATTGGACTGGGCGTAATACTGTCCTTTACACATCACTATGATCCGTTCCAGTTTGCGCTCGACAAATCCGCCAAAATAACTTTGATGGCCAGCGTGGGCGGCGCTCAACTACAGCAATCCGTTGCCGCAATATCGATCCTGCTTGGAATTTGTCTGACGCCGGCAAGCAGGTCAACGCTCTGCAATCCCGTGTCTCTATGGCTTGGGAAAATTTCTTTTGGCTTATATTTGACTCACATTCCGATTCTCTTCACCTTGGCGGCGGTCGTCCTCACAAAGACTGCTGGCCACTTGGGGTATGGATACTCGATCGTTCTCACTTGCTGCGTCGCGTGGCCAATCAGTCTTGCAATCGCGAGCGTGTACGAACGATACGTAGATCGACCAGCCGTATCTCTATCGCGACGAGTTACGAAAAAAACACCAATATCGATTCAACCTCAGGTTGACGCTGTAAGGTAGTTCCGTATTATTTGAGCCTGCGCGTTGTAATATATCATCCACTTCGTTCAGTCAAAGACCGAGGACTCGACCGGGAAACCGCCGATTGGCCAATCACGCCGGAAATCGACGCCGTGCTCAAGCGAGCCAAGGCGCTCTCCCCGCGGCTCGGGCAACGGTATGTCGTTCGAGACGAACGTGGCGATCCGAAGACGGACGCGGCCTGCCAGGACGCTTGGCGGGCGCGAAGCGGCGTGCCGGCCTATCAGATGCCTTATACGATCAAGGCCATCCGGGACGAGGCCATGACGGATGCGAAGCGCGCGGGCTATGACATCGAAGCGCTGCAAATCCGCGCGGCGCATGCCGATCGGACGACGACTGAGATCTACATCAAGTCGCGCGAGGTCCCGGTTTCGACGATCAGGTTGGCGCTCCCGCCGCCTGATATTGGAAGTCTTTCAATGTCCGCGCCCGGCGCGCTGAGGTAATAAAGACAAAGCCCGCGCAACCTATTGATTACGCGGGCTTATTCTGGTCGGGGCGAGAGGATTTGAACCTCCGACCACCTGCACCCCATGCAGGTACGCTACCAGGCTGCGCTACGCCCCGAAAGCATGAAAGTATAACAGACACTTTCACCGAAAAGAACCACACGTCGCAACTAACGACGCAACAACTCGATGACACCTCGCAGTTCCTTGCGCAGCCGCTCGACATCGACGGCCTCCCCCGCGTTCGATACCGGTTGTGCGGCAGGCAATGCCCCGGCCGCCTGCACCGCATCGCTACCCTCTTCTTCCACCACCGCACCGCGCGCGTCGAGTCGATTACGCGCACCGTTGATCGTGAACCCCTGCTCGTAGAGCAACTCGCGAATCCGCCGAATCAACAGCACTTCATGATGCTGGTAATACCGCCGATTACCGCGCCGCTTCACCGGACGCAACTGCGTAAATTCCTGTTCCCAATAGCGCAGTACATGCGGTTTGACACCGCAAAGCTCACTGACTTCACCGATCGTGAAGTAGCGCTTCGCCGGAATCGGAGGCAAGACGACTTTTTCGACCGTCGTTGTCATCGTCAGTTAACCGTCATGGTGAATGGGCGCGAAACCACGCCTTCGCTCGTCAGCGCGGGAAAGTCGCTTCAACTCCGTTTTCGACGAGCGCCTTGAGCTTTTGACTTGCGTGGAACGTCACAACGCGGCGCGCGGCAATCGGAATCGCCTCGCCTGTCTTCGGATTCCGGCCGGGCCGCTGCGGCTTGTCCCGCAGTTGGAAATTACCGAATCCCGACAGTTTCACGCTATCGCCACTTTCAAGTGCATCGCGGATCACGTCGAAGAAAGCCTCGACCATATCCTTCGCTTCGCGCTTGTTGAGTCCGACATTATCGAACAGCAACTCGGCCAGCTCAGCCTTCGTCAGCGTCGGCGTTTCACTCGCAACGCCGGCAGGCGGGGTCGGAATTTCTCGAATCATGGCGCCACGCTGCGCCGAAAGAAGGGCTTCGAAATCACTCGAGTTCATTTCGTTCATATCTAATAACAGCGGCCATCCGATGCCAGCACTGAAGCGCTGGCACCGTTCCGAAGCTGTTCGCGCTTACCCCCGCAACCGCGCACCGTAGACTCGAGCCAAACGATCCACCAAGGCTTTGACGGTTGCATCCACCGTCTCGTCCTGCAGCGTGCCGCCAGTATCTTGCAGGGTCACGCGGAAGGCAAGGCTTTTCTCGTGCGCAGCCAGGCCACCGGAAGTATTTGATTTTGCACGAAATTCATCGAAGAGCGCAACCCTTTGCACAAATTTGCCGGCGCCCTCGTCGAGCGCCTTTTGCATCTCGTCCAGCAGCGCCTGAGCCTCGATCTTCTGATCGACCACCACGGCAATATCGCGCCGCACCGGCGGAAATTTCGACACTTCGGCAGGCACAGGCAACGCGCGCGCCATCACCGCCTCGGCGTCGAGCTCGAAAACGATCGGCGCCTGAGGCAGGTCGTATTGCCGCATCCAGCGCGGATGCAACTCTCCGATGAAGCCGACCGGATCGCCGTCCAGTTCGATCCGCGCACTGCGCCCCGGATGCAGCGCCGGATGCTCGACCCTCACGAAGCGCGCGACGCGCGGCGCGAACAGCGCCTCCACGTCAGCCTTGACATCGAAGAAATCGACCTGGCGTGCGGCAAGGCCCCATTGCTCTTCGGCCACGGGCCCATACGCGAGCGCGCCGATACGCTTCGGCTGGGCATAGCCTTCCACGACGTATTCGCTTGCCGCCTGCGCCGGATCGCGCTCGAACACGCGCCCCACCTCGAACACGCGGATACGCTCGGCACGCCGATTGAGGTTGTGCCGCAGCACATTCACGAGCGAGCCGATGAGCGTCGTGCGCATGACCGACATCTGGCTCGCAATCGGATTGACGAGCCGCACGGGGTTTTCATTGCCAGCGAAATCGCGTTCCCAGGATTCGTCGACAAAGCTGAAGTTGACCGTTTCCGCGTAATCGCGCGCGGCAAGTGCATGACGAATCGTATGGATCGAGCGTCGCGTCTCGTTCGTTGCGCGCATGGCGTTGGCCGCCATCGGCGGACGCGCCGGAATCTTTTCGAAGCCGTAAATGCGTGCGACTTCTTCGATCAGATCTTCCTCGATCTCGATATCGAAGCGGTACGATGGCGGCGTGACGGAGAAGCGCTCGCCGTCGAATTCGAATGCGAGGCCGAGCCGTTCGAAAATGCGGGCCATCTCGTCAGCCGGGATCGGCACGCCGATGATGCGCTGAGCACGCGCTACACGCATCGTGACGGCATTGCGTTTGGGCACGTTGACCGATTGATCGTCAACCGGGCCAGCCTTCCCGCCACAGATATCGAGAATCAAACGCGTGATGTACTCGATGTGCTCGACAGTCGTCGCGTAATCGACGCCGCGTTCGAAGCGATGCGCGGCATCGGTCGAAAAGTTGTACCGGCGCGCACGTCCGCGGATGCTGTCAGGCCACCAGAACGCCGCTTCGAGATAGATGTTCGTCGTATCGAGCGTAACCGAGGTGCGTTCGCCGCCCATGATGCCGGCCAGACTTTCGACCTGGCGATCGTCCGAGATGACGCCCACCGCTTCGTCGAGTTCGATCGTATTGCCATTCAGCAATTCGAGGCTCTCGCCGCGGCGGCCCCACCGCACTTCGATGCGGCGATGAATCTTGTCGAGATCGAAGACGTGCGACGGCCGGCCCAGCTCCAACATCACGTAGTTGGAGATATCGACGAGCGCGGAGATGCTTCGTTGTCCTGAGCGTTCGAGCCGCTCGACCATCCATTGCGGCGTTTTCGCGCGCGCATTCACGCCACGAATAACGCGCCCGGAGAACCGGCCGCACAAATCGGGGGCCTCGATCGTGACCGGCAACGTCTCGTCGAGTTCGGCTTTCACCGGCTCGATCGCGAGCGGCTTGAGCGGTGCGCCCGTAATGGCGGACGTCTCGCGCGCGACGCCGAAGACCGACAGGCAATCGGCCTTGTTCGGCGTCAGCTTGATTTCGAAGATCGCATCGTCGAGATTCAACGTCTCGCGAATGTCCTGGCCCACCGGCGTATCGTCGGGGAGAATCAAAAGGCCGCTGTGATCTTCCGAGAGCTTCAATTCGCGCGCCGAGCACAACATCCCCTGGCTTTCCACGCCGCGCAGCTTCGAGAGCTTGATCGCGAAGGGCGCGCCACCCTCCTCGGCCGGCGGCAACTGCGCGCCGACGAGTGCGACGGGCACTTTGATGCCGGGCGCAACGTTTGGCGCACCGCAGACGATATTGAGCGTCGCGCCGGTGCCCGCATCCACCTGGCAGACGTTGAGCTTATCGGCGTCGGGATGCTTGACGACTTCGAGCACGCGGCCCACGACTATTTTCGACGTCGGGGGGGCGGCGGGCCGCAGCGATTCGACTTCGAGGCCGGCCATCGTCAGCGCATGCGACAGTTCTTCGGTCGTCAGTTGCGGGTCGACAAATGCGCGAAGCCAGGATTCAGGGAATTGCATGAGTGTCTACGTTCGAATGAATGAGGTCCAGCCGAGGCAATACCACGCGCTCGTCGCGTTATGCAAATTGCCGCAAAAAGCGCAGATCGTTTTCGAAAAAGAGCCGCAGGTCCTGCACGCCGTAACGCAGCATCGTCAGACGCTCGAGCCCGCTGCCGAACGCGAAGCCGATATAGCGCTCGGGATCGAGGCCCATGTTGCGGATGACGTTGGGATGCACCTGCCCCGAGCCCGAAATCTCGAGCCATTTGCCGGCGTTCTTCCCTTCCTCGAACTTCATGTCGATTTCGGCCGACGGTTCGGTAAACGGAAAGTACGACGGCCGGAACCGCACCGAGATATCGTCGCGCTCGAAGAACTTCCGGAGAAAATCGGTATAGACGCCTTTCAGATCGGCAAAGCTGATGTGCTCGTCGATCCAAAGCCCCTCCACCTGATTGAACATCGGCGAGTGCGTCGCATCGCTGTCGACGCGGTACGTACGTCCCGGCACGATGACCTTGATCGGCGGCTTGTTGCTGCGCGCATAGCGCACCTGCATCGGACTCGTATGCGTGCGAAGCAGCAACGGGCGTCCCGTTGCGTCCGCGCCATCGATGTAGAACGTGTCCTGCATCGAGCGCGCCGGATGGTTTTCGGGGCTGTTCAATGCGGTGAAGTTGTACCAGTCGGTCTCGATCTCCGGACCATCGGCCACATCGAAACCGATCGAGCCGAAAATCTGCTCGACGCGTTCCCACGTGCGCATGACCGGGTGCAAACTCCCGGCGCCCATGCCGCGGCCCGGCAACGTCACATCGACCGCCTCCGCGGCGAGCCGCTGGTTCAGGAGCGCTTCGGCCAGCGCATCGCGACGCGCTGTGAGCGCGGCTTCGACTTGCTGCTTCGCGACGTTGATGCGTGCGCCCTCGGTCTTGCGCATATCGGGGTCGAGCCTGCCGAGCCCCTTGAGCAACTCGGTCAGCACGCCCGCCTTGCCGAGAAACCGCGCCTTCTCGTTTTCGAGCGTGACGCCATCGGCGGCTCCGTCAAACGCTTTTTGCGCGTCGGCAACAATCTGGTCCAGATCCATTGATCCCATCATTTCAACGTCGAGGAAAAATTACGAGAGAAAGCGCTCGACCAACAAAAACGGGGGCTCGGTGAGGAGCCCCCGTTTTTGTCGCGGCGGTACCGGTTTTTTTACCCGTACCGCCGCCACGAACCACGCAGTACTAATTTCGCAATTAGGCTGCGACGGCGGCTTTCACCTGCTTCACGATCGCGGCAAAAGCAGCCTTGTCGAACACGGCCATATCGGCCAGCACCTTGCGGTCGAGTTCGATCGACGCCTTCTTCAGGCCGTTGATGAACACGCTGTACGTCATGTCGTGCTGGCGCACCGCCGCGTTGATACGCGTAATCCACAGCGCGCGGAACACACGCTTCTTGTTGCGACGATCACGGTACGCGTACTGACCGGCACGCATGACCGCTTGCTTCGCAATGCGGAAGACGTTATTGCGACGGCCGCGATAGCCCTTCGCAAGGTTGATGATCTTCTTGTGGCGGGCACGTGCTGTAACCCCACGTTTGACTCGAGGCATGTTTCGCTCCTATGAGTTTCGGTTGAGGGTTAAGCGAACGGCAGCATCGCGCGCACCGAGTCCAGATTGGTCTCGTGCACCGCGGCGGAACCGCGCAGATGACGCTTGTTCTTCGTGGTCTTCTTCGTGAGGATGTGGCGCTTGAAGGCTTGACCGCGCTTGACGGTACCGCCCGGACGCACCACGAAGCGCTTCGCAGCGCTCTTCTTGGTTTTCATCTTAGGCATGACGAACAACTCCGTTTATTAGATGGCGATGGGTGTGCGGCCGGCAAAATGCCCCAGATCCGCCCTTCGAAACCCAGTCCACTTGTTTGCGGCGCTCAGCCCGAATCTTCCGGACACGCCGCGTTTTCAGGAACGACGCTTCGTGCTCCAAAGCGTCGTTCCGAAACCTGCCGGTACTGCCTGCTTGAAACCGAAGGTGAAGCCGAAGTGCCACGAACGACCATTTCGCCCGCGGCACGACATCTCACTTCTTCTTTTTCGGCGCGAGCACCATGATCATCTGGCGCCCTTCCATTTTCGGCATCTGCTCGACCTGGCCGACCTCGTCGAGGTCGGTGCGCAGGCGCTCGAGCATCCGCATACCGATTTCCTGGTGCGCCATTTCGCGACCGCGGAAACGCAACGTGATCTTCGTCTTGTCGCCATCCTCGAGGAAGCGTACGAGGTTGCGCAGCTTGACGTTGTAATCGCCGTCATCGGTCCCGGGACGGAATTTGACTTCCTTGACCTGGATAACCTTCTGCTTGAGCTTGGCCTCGTGCTGCTTTTTCGCTTCCTGGTACTTGAATTTGCCGTAGTCCATCAAGCGGCAAACGGGCGGGACCGCCTGGGGTGCGATTTCCACCAGATCCACGTCCTGCTGTTCCGACATGCGGAAAGCATCAGCCAGTTTTACGATGCCGAGCGGTTCGTTGTCGACTCCGACCAGACGCACCTCGGGTGCAGAAATTTCACCGTTGATGCGATGCGACTTATCAGTAGCGATGTTCGGTTCCTCTAAAAATTAAAAAAAACGAGCCGCGCTGCCAAGTGACTTACTTGAAGGCCTGGACGTCCTGACGCAGGCGCTCAACGAAGGAGTCGATCGGCATGACGCCAAGATCGACACCGCCACGGGCACGCACGGCTACCGTTTGTGCATCACGCTCTTTGTCGCCGACCACGAGCAGATACGGCACCTTTTCAAGCGTATGCTCGCGTATTTTATAGCTAATTTTCTCGTTGCGCAAATCGGCCTCGATTCTAAGCCCTTGTTTTTGCAACGTTTGGACCAGCGCACTCGCATACTGGGCCTGGCTTTCGGCGATATTCATGACGACCGCCTGCGTCGGCGCGAGCCAGGCGGGCATGGCACCGGCGTGGTGCTCGATGAGAATACCGAGGAAACGCTCCATCGAGCCGACGATCGCCCGGTGCAGCATGACGGGCCGCCGCCGGCTGTTGTCCTCGGCGACATATTCGGCGCCCAGGCGCTCCGGCAGCACCATGTCGAGCTGGAGCGTGCCGCACTGCCATGAGCGGCCGAGCGCATCCTTGATGTGGTACTCGATTTTGGGGCCGTAGAACGCGCCTTCGCCGTCGAGTTCTTCCCACTGCAGCCCGCAGGCCGTCAGCGCCTCGCGCAGTCCCGCTTCGGCCTGATCCCAGATCTCGTCCGTGCCCGCGCGCTGCTCCGGGCGCAGCGACAATTTGATGTCGATATGCTCGAAGCCGAAATCGCGATAGACGCTCATCGCCAGCGTGTTGAACTTGATCGACTCCGCGATGAACTGCTCTTCGGTGCAGAAAATGTGCGCATCGTCCTGCACGAAGCCACGCACGCGCATGAGTCCATGCAGCGCGCCCGACGCTTCGTTGCGGTGGCACGATCCGAATTCCGCGTAACGCAGCGGCAAGTCGCGATACGAGCGCAGGCCGTGCTTGAACACCTGAACGTGCCCGGGACAGTTCATCGGCTTGATCGCGTAGTCGCGCTTTTCCGATTCCGTCGTGAACATGTTCTCGCGATAGTTCTGCCAATGGCCCGACGCTTCCCAGAGCGAGCGGTCCATGATCATCGGCGTCTTGATCTCGAGATAGCCGTCGGCATTCACACGGCGGCGCATGTACTGTTCGACCTGCTGCCACAGCGTCCAACCCTTCGGGTGCCAGAACACCATTCCGGGCGATTCATCCTGCAGGTGGAACAGATCGAGCTGACGGCCAAGCCTGCGGTGATCGCGCTTCTCCGCTTCCTCGAGCATGTGCAGGTAGGCGTCCTGCTCTTCCTTCTTCGCCCAGGCCGTACCGTAGATACGCTGCAGCTGCTCGTTTTTCGAATCGCCGCGCCAATAGGCGCCCGCGACCTTCATCAGCTTGAAGACCTTCAGCTTGCCCGTGGACGGCACGTGCGGGCCGCGGCACAAGTCCGTGAAACCGCCGTGAGCGTAGAGCTTGATTTCGTCGCCGGCGGGAATCGATTCGATGATCTCGGCCTTGTATCGCTCGCCGATGCTTTTGAAGTACTCGACGGCTTCGTCGCGCGACACGACGCGGCGCGTCACAGGCTCGTCTTTCTTCACGAGTTCCTGCATGCGCTTTTCGATCTTCTCGAGATCTTCAGGCGTGAAGGGCCGCTGATACGCGAAATCGTAATAAAAACCGTTGTCGATCACCGGCCCGATCGTGACTTGCGCTTCGGGATAGAGATCCTTCACCGCATAGGCAAGCAGGTGAGCCGTCGAATGGCGAATGATGTCGAGGCCGTCCGAATCCTTGTCCGTGACGATGGCGAGCGTCGCGTCGCGATCGATCAGCGCCGACGTATCGACGAGCTCTCCATCGAGCTTGCCGCCCAATGCGGCCTTCGCGAGTCCCGGACCGATCGAGGCCGCCACTTCGGCAACCGTGACCGGATGATCGTACTGTCGAACCGAACCGTCGGGCAGGCGTATCGAAACCATTGCGTTCTCTCCGGTTGCCGCGAAAATGCGCGGCATCATCAATCAACACGATCGATCGCTGGCGATCGAGGTGACAAAGACACAAAGACAAAAAAAATGCGGCCCCGCTTTCGAGGGGCCGCATTCACTTTCACTAACGCAGATACTGAAACAGGCGAAAGAGGTCCTCGACTAGCGTCGCTCCGAAGTTGTTTCGGTCAACGTTCGCGGTGTCATAACCGTATTCGCCTTTGACGCCCGAGGGCGTATTTCGCGCTGCTTGAAAAACCGGCAAGCCGGCTTTTCGTATTTCGTTGGTAGGCTCGATTGGACTCGAACCAACGACCCCCACCATGTCAAGGTGGTGCTCTAACCAGCTGAGCTACGAGCCTGAAGAAACGAGATTATATGGAGTCCCTGAAAAGTTGGCAAGCACTTTTCTGCTTTCACATAGAAGTGCGGACCAGCCCGATCGCGGCGCGCGGCGCCCTTCGCGAGCGCCCCTATCCCTTGCGTGCCGCGCGCACGACTCCGCTCACTTCGCCAAGCAACGTGCACGCGCGCTGCACCTGCGCCGCATTCGATACCTCGACCGTGAACTGCATGAAGGCGGCATTGCGCCGGCTCATCGTCTTCACCCCGACGACATTCATCTTCTCGCGCGCGAAAACTTCCGAGATGTCGCGCAAGAGCCCCTGCCGGTCCTGCGCTTCAATCGTCAAATCGACCGGATAGACCGATGCGCCACGTCCGCCCAGCACGTCGGCCGACCACGCTGTCTGCAGCACGCGCTCCGGCGCGCGCGCCGCCATGCGCCGAAACATGGGGCAGTCGTCGCGGTGAATCGATACGCCCTTGCCGCGCGTGACAAACCCGCTGATTTCATCGGGCGGCGCGGGACGGCAGCATCGGGCAAGCTGCGTAAGCAACGCGTCCACCCCGACCACCAACACACCGGCCGAGGCGCCATGCGCCACGCTGGAGCCGCTGCCCCGCTTTTCGAACTGCTCAGGCACCTCGGGTTGAGGTTCGGGGGGCGGCGTGTCGGAAAGCGCTTGCTCGATCGCGCGCACGCTGAATTCGTCTTTGCCGACGAGCGAAAAAAGCTCTTCGGGCGACTTGAAGCCGAGCTTCGTCGCGAGCTGATCGAGACTGACCGACGTCTTGCCCTCGCGCTGCAATGTCTTTTCGACGATGGCCCGCCCGTTCGCGACGTTCTCTTGCGAGTCGATCGCATTGAACCAGGCGCGAACCTTCTGACGCGCGCGCGGGCTTTGCAGGTAGCCGAGTTGCGAGTTGAGCCAGTCGCGCGATGGCCCGCCCTCCTTCACCGCGATGATCTCGACTGTCTGTCCGTTCGAAAGCGGTGTGTTGAGCGGCACCATCGCGCCGTCAACCCGCGCGCCACGGCAGCGGTGCCCCAGTTCGCTATGCAGGTGATAAGCGAAATCGACGGGCGTCGCGCCTTGCGGCAACGCGATGACGCGCGCCTGCGGCGTCATGACGTAGATGTGATCGTCGTCGAGCGTCGCCTGGCGCAGCTGCTCCCAGGGGTTCTCGGCATGCTCGCCTTCGGCCACCTCGTCTTTCCAGGCGAGCAACTGGCGCAGCCACGCAATTTTTTCGTCGTACTTCTCGCTCGCGCTGAACTGTCCACCGTAGCCGCGCGTGCCGGCTTCCTTGTACCGCCAGTGCGCGGCCACACCGTATTCGGCGAAGCGGTGCATCTCCTGCGTACGGATCTGCACTTCGAAAGCGCGGCCGTCATCGCCGATCACCACCGTGTGCAGCGATTTGTAGCCGTTCGGTTTCGGACGCGAGATGTAGTCGTCGAATTCCTTCGGCACAGGCTGCCAGAGGTTGTGGACGATACCGAGCACCGTGTAGCAGTCCTTGATATCCGGCACGATGACGCGAAACGCGCGCACGTCGTAGAGTTCCGCGAAATCGAGCGCCTTGCCGCGCATCTTGCGCCAGATGCTGTAGATATGCTTCGGCCGTCCGCTGACTTCGGCCCGGATGTGCGCCGCGGCGAGTTCCTGCTGCAACCGTTCGATCGCGCTCGCGACATACGTCTCGCGCTCGACGCGCTTTTCGTCGAGCAGCTTGGCGATGCGCTTGTAGGTGTCCGGGTCTTCGAAGCGAAACGCGAGATCTTCGAGCTCCCACTTGAGCTGCCAGATACCGAGCCGGTTCGCGAGCGGCGCATAGATATCGAGCGTTTCGCGCGCCACATCGAGGCCCGGCGATGCCTTCGCCGCCGCGTAATACCGCAGCGACTGCAAGCGCGACGCGAGCCGGATCAACACCACGCGGATATCCTGCGAGAACGCCAGCAGCATCTTGCGCAGCGCCTCGATCTGCGCGCGACGCTCCTCCTGGGCGTCGCGACCGGCGTCGGCCGGTGCGCTTTGCGTCACGCGCAGACTCACGGTGCCGAGACGCAGCAGCTTGCGTACATCGCCGACGAGATGGGCCACTTCCTCGCCGAAACGCTCGGCGATCTTGTGCTCCGGGTCGTCGAGATGCGGCGTGAGGACAAACAGCGCCGCGGCCAGCACGGCCGGCGGATCGACATTGAGCTTGCGCACGATCGCGGCCGTTCCCTCGGCGTGATCGGCCAACAGCTCGCCCGTCGGCAAGCGCGCATCGCCCGCGTGCTCACGCACGAAGGCAAGCGCCTCATCGTAGGATGGCGACGCGGCGGCGTCGTTTTCGGCAATCATCGTAAAGCCTACTTTCTCAGGCTTGGCAGCCCCGAACGGACATCTTCAGGCAGCTCAGCTGTTTTGCTTTTGTGCCGCGACAACGACGATTTCCACGAGGCAGTCGGGGTTGGCGAGTTTCGCCTCGACAGTGGCGCGCGGCGGCGTGTTACCCTGCGCGACCCACTCGTCCCATACGGCGTTCATCGCCGGAAAATGCGTCATGTCGGAGAGATAGATCTGCACCGAGAGCAGCAGCGTCTTGTCGCTATTCGCCTCGGCAAGCAGGCGATCGATATGACCGAGCACCTCGCGCATCTGGCCCGCCGCATCCTGCGTAGTGTCCTCGGCAATTTGTCCAGCCAGATAAACCGTGCCGTTGTGGATTGCCGTCTCGGAAAGACGCTTGCCGACGTGATGACGAATGACTGCCATTTTGAAATGTCCTGTTCGATGACCGGTCGATCGGTCGTTACACGCGGTGGCGGCACGGCATGGAAATAACAGACGCCACGCCGAACCGAACGCCACACGAGAGACCGATATTATGACGCGTTGCCGTCACCGACGAAGAACTGGCGTGCAATGCCGATTTGATGCGGGTCCAAGAACGCTGGCGCATGGCCCACGCCCGGGATTTCCACGCTCGACACCTGATGCCCGCGCGCAACCATCTGCGCGACGGTCTCGCGCGAGAGCAAATCCGATAGCGCTCCACGTACCACGAGCACCGGGCATCGCGCTGCCTCGAACAGGTGCCAGAGCATCGCCTCGCCAGCGGCACTGGCCTCGGGGGTCGAAGCATTGAACGGCACGGCGATGCCCGGATCGTAGCGGAATTCCCAGGCGCCGTCTTCGCGCTGCCGTATGAGCGGCGTATTGATCTCGCTCCACTCGTCGAGCGTCAGCGGCCCGAACGAAGCCGCGAGCACCGCGGCGTGGTCGATGCCCTCTTCGAGCGAAGCGAACCGCACCGGCTGCCCCACATACGATCCGATCCGCGCGAGCGCCGCGGGCTCGATATGCGGGCCGACGTCGTTTATCAGCAGCTTGCGCACCGGTGTACCGGCCAAGCCGGCGAGCGCCATGCCGATGAGCCCGCCCATCGAGGTGCCGAACCAGTCGACCGATTCGACATCGAGCCGCGCGATCAGCGTCATCATGTCGGCAACATACTGCGGCACCCCGTAGCGACTCGGTTCCGGCAGCCAATCGGACTGGCCGCGCCCGACGACATCGGGGCATACCACGCGATAGACGTCCGAGAGCGCCGCTGCGACGCGGTCGAAGTCGCGCCCCGAGCGGGTCAGGCCGTGCACGCACACGAGTACACGGTCATTGTCCGGGTCGCCCCACTCCGTGTATGCCATTCGATGCAGGCCGGTGGGGTTCGCACACTGCACATGACGCAGGCGTGGCCCGGCGGGTTTCGGAAGGTGTAGGGGCGATGCGCTACTGGGTGACGAGCTCATTGAACGACCCTCAAAGAAAATGCCGGGCATAAAACCAGCCCGGCATGTTGCGCCTTACGCGGAACGAGACCGCGGGCCCGCCGTCAGTGAATGCCGCTCGCGTCGAGCGGAGCACCCGTTTTCGCCTTGATCTCATCGAGACTGACGCCGGGCGCGAGCTCGACCAGCTTGAGCCCCGCCTCGGTGACGTCGATCACGCCCAGATCGGTGATGATCCGATCGACCACGCCGACGCCCGTGAGCGGCAGCGAGCAGCTTTCGAGAATCTTGTGTTGATCGCCCTTGGCGACGTGCTCCATCAGCACCACGACGCGTTTCACGCCGGCAACGAGATCCATCGCACCGCCCATTCCCTTGATCATCTTGCCGGGAATCATCCAGTTGGCGAGATCGCCGCCCTTGCTGACCTGCATGGCCCCGAGTATGGCCAAATTGATATGGCCGCCGCGAATCATCGCGAACGAATCGGCCGACGAAAAAATCGACGAACCGGGCAACGTCGTGATCGTCTGCTTGCCGGCGTTGATGAGATCGGGATCGATCTCATCTTCGGTGGGCGACGGGCCGATGCCGAGCAGACCATTTTCCGACTGCAACCACACCTCCATGCCCGCGGGAACGTAATTCGCCACGAGCGTGGGCAACCCGATGCCCAGATTGACGTAATAGCCGTCCTGCAATTCCTGCGCGGCGCGCGCAGCCATCTCTTCGCGAGTCCATGCCATGTCAGTCTCCCTTCGCGCGCACGACGCGTTGTTCGATGCGTTTTTCCGGATGCGCATTGAGCACGATGCGTTGCACGAAAATGCCAGGGGTGTGGATCGCATCGGGATCGAGCGCGCCGACATCGACGATTTCCTCGACTTCCGCCACCGTGATGCGCCCGGCCATCGCGCACATCGGGTTGAAGTTGCGCGCGGTGCGCCTGAAGACGAGGTTGCCCGATTTGTCCGCCTTCCATGCCTTGACGAGCGCCACGTCCGCGGTCAGCGAATGCTCGAGCACATAGAAGTTTTCGCCGAACTGACGGGTTTCCTTGCCCTCGGCGATGATGGTGCCGTATCCGGTGTTCGTATAGAAAGCGGGAATACCTGCGCCGCCCGCACGCAGTTTCTCGGCGAGCGTGCCTTGCGGCGTGAATTCGAGCTCGAGTTCGCCCGCGAGATACTGTCGCTCGAATTCTTTGTTCTCTCCGACATAAGACGAGATCATCTTCCTGATCTGCCTTGTCTCGAGCAACAGACCGAGGCCGAAGCCGTCGACGCCGGCATTGTTGCTGATACAGGTGATGCCCTTCACGCCCGAGTCGCGCAACGCGGCGATGAGCGCCTCGGGGATGCCGCACAGGCCGAAGCCGCCGACGGCGAAAGTCTGCCCGTCCTTGACGATACCTTCGAGTGCGGCGGACGCGCTTGGATAAACCTTGTTCATCTCATTGTCCTTCCACGATTGGAATTGCGGATACGAAAGCGGTCTCGAGCATGCGTCGCACGAAGGTGCGACGCTCGAACATTCTAGTCGCCCGTCGGCCGTTGGTCGATTGCTGGCCGCTTCGATATGCGCCCCGCGCCTACCCGACTTCGCTCCCGTCACGATGGGCAAAAGGGTAAGATGGCCGGCACGTGCGGCACAATACGCAAAAATACATAGGTAAAAGGCCCGCCCAGCCTTTGCCCGCAGCGCTTCGCAGACCATGCCTCAAATCGACTACAAGACCGCCTTTCAGCTCGCCCCCCTCGGACTCGTGCTTTCGCGAGATCGCGTCATCGAAGACTGCAACGACGCCCTCGCGCGAATCTTCCGATGCGATCGCGAAGCATTGATCGGTCAATCGTTTCGCGTGCTCTACCCGTCGCCCGACGAATTCGAGCGCATCGGCGAACGCATCGCGCCCATCATGACCGCGCAAGGAAGCTATGCCGACGATCGCATCATGAAGCGCGCGGACGGCGAGCTGTTCTGGTGTCACGTGACGGGGCGCGCGCTCGAGCGTCACGCGCCGCTCGCGGCCGGTGTCTGGACATTCGAGGATTTGAGCGCCACACGGCGCGTGGCCGTCGTGCTGACGCCGCGCGAGCGCGAAGTGGCTGCGCAACTGGCAACCGGCAAGACCAGCAAACAGATCGGCCGCGCGCTGGACATCAGCTCGCGGACTGTCGATATCTATCGCGCGCGACTCATGCGCAAATACGGAACGGGCAACGCAACCGAACTGTTGCAGCGACTGCTCGGTCAGTAAGCACCGCGCCGCACTGATACCCCGCTCAAGCAGCCTTTTCGGAGGCGTGCTGCTCGATCAGTTCCCGAAGTCGATCGGGCAGCGGTACCGACTTGCCGGCCGCATAGTCGATCCAGACACAGCGCGCACTGCCGCGCGCATAAACCGTGTCGGGATCGTCCGCGCGCACGAGTTCGAAGGTCGTATCGAAGCTGCTGCGGCCCGGCCGCGCCACCGCCATGCGCCCGATGATGTCGCCCGGGTAATGAAGTTGGCGCAGGAACTCCATCGACGCATTGACGACGACCGGACCTTCCCCGTCGCTCGCATTGCCAACGAGCCCCAGCGCTTCGAACCAGCTGATCCGCACCTGCTCCATATAGCGGAAATAAACGGTGTTGTTCACGTGGCCGAAGGCATCCATATCGCCCCAGCGGATCGGCATTGACATCTCGAACACGGGTTGGTCGTCGCTCATCGTCACATCTTCTTTCAGCAGGAAATAAAAACCACGTGGCCCATGTTACGAGAGCGCGAAGCCATCGTCAGCCGAAATCACGGCGCCGTTGATGAATTGCGATTCGTCCGCCGCCAGCAGCAGCAACAAGCCGTCGAGGTCCTCGGGTTTGCCTACGCGCTTGCGCGGAAGCATCGTCAACAGCTTTTGCCCATGCTCCGTCGACCACAGATGGTGATTGATCTCGGTATCGATATAGCCGGGGCAGATGGCGTTGACGTTGATGCCATGGCGCCCCCATTCGAGTGCCATGGCGCGCGTCATCTGCACGACCGCTGCCTTGCTCATCGAATAGAGCCCGATTTGCGGCAGAACACGCAAGCCCGCGACCGATGCAATGTTGATGATCCGGTACGGCGGTTTGTGATTCGCGGACGCCGAGCGCATGATCATCCGCTTCGCCACCTCCTGAGCGACGAAAAACGCGCCGCGCGTATTCGTATCGAACACGTATTCGAAGTCCGCCGGCGTCACTTCAGTGAGCTTTTGCGTCGTCGACACACCCGAATTGTTGACGAGAATATCGATCGTGCCCGCCTCGGTTTCCGCATGCGCGACAGCCGATCGGATGCTCTGATAATCAGTGACATCGAGCGAGACCACGTGCGCAGCGCCGCCCGACGCCTCGATCTCCGCCCTCAATTCCTTCAAACGCTCCACGCGGCGGCTCGCCAACACCACTTTCGCCCCAGCCTGCGACAGCACCAGGGCAAAGCGCTTGCCGAGTCCGCTCGAGGCGCCCGTGATCAGCGCGACTTTGCCTTCCAGATTGATCGAACGGCCCATTGTCGATCCCTTTATCGATTAAGTTGTACGTTTGCGGCGACGCGCACGCGATATCGGCCCCGGCAACAGAGGGGGCACTCTATCACAAAAATAGAACGGTCGTGCTAATCTCGGTTCATTCTGTTGCAGCGCCATCATCGTTCGCTGACAATACGAACCCGAAAAAAGCATTCTAACGGCTAAGGAGCCCCAATGACCCCCGAACGTCTCGTCGAGCAATACGGTCCACGCGAATCGATGGAATACGACGTCGTGATCGTGGGCGGCGGTCCCGCGGGGCTGTCGGCGGCCATCCGGCTCAAGCAGCTCGCGCAGGAAAAAGGCGTCGAGCTTGGCGTGTGCGTGCTGGAAAAAGGCTCCGAGATCGGTGCGCACATCCTTTCGGGCGCCGTCATGGACCCGCGCGCGCTGACCGAACTGATTCCCGACTGGAAGGAAAAAGGCGCGCCGCTCACGGTACCGGTCACCGAGGACCGCTTTCTGTTCCTCTCGGAAAAAGGGGCCGTCAAGACGCCGAACTGGGCGTTGCCGGAGAACTTCAAGAACCACGGCAACTATGTCGTCAGCCTGGGCAACGTCACGCGCTGGCTCGGGACGACAGCCGAAGCGCTCGGCGTGGAGATCTTTCCGGGCTTCGCCGCGGCGGAAGTGCTCTATAACGAAGACGGCTCCGTCAAAGGCATCGCCACCGGCAACATGGGCATCGGCAAAGACGGCGAGCCTACCGAGAACTTCCAGCTCGGCATGGAGCTGCACGCCAAGTACACGCTTTTTTGCGAAGGCGCGCGCGGCCATCTCGGCCGCCAGTTGATGGACAAGTTCGCGCTCAACAAAGACGCCGATCCGCAGGTCTACGGCATCGGCATCAAGGAGCTCTGGGAGATCGATCCGGCCAAACACCAGCCCGGGCTCGTCATTCATACAGCCGGCTGGCCGCTCGATACGCAAACCTATGGCGGCTCGTTTCTCTATCACGCCGAGAACAATCAGGTGGTCGTGGGCTTCGTCGTCGGGCTCGGCTATTCGAATCCGTATCTGTCGCCGTTCGAGGAGTTTCAGCGGTACAAGACCCACCCGGCCATCCGTGCCTTTCTGGAAGGCGGCAAACGCGTGTCCTACGGTGCGCGCGCGATCACGGCGGGCGGGTTGCTGTCGTTGCCGAAGCTCGTCTTTCCGGGCGGCGCGCTCGTGGGCGACGATGCGGGCTTTCTCAATGCCTCGCGCATCAAGGGCTCTCACGCGGCCATCAAGAGCGGCATGCTGGCGGCGCAGGCCGCTTTCGACGCGGTGCAAGCCGGGCGTCAAGGCGACGAGCTCGCGGCTTATCCGGAGGCGTTCAAATCCTCCTGGCTGCATGAAGAACTCAATCGCGCACGCAACTTCAAGCAATGGATGAGCAAGGGGCTCTATCTCGGCACGCTGATGGTCGGCATCGAGCAAAAGCTCTTCGGCGGCAAGGTGCCGTGGACGCTGCGCCACAAGCATCGCGATCACGAGATGCTCAAGCCCGCCTCGCAGTGCGCGCCGATCGCTTATCCGAAGCCCGATGGGAAACTGACGTTCGACCGGCTTTCGTCGGTGTTTCTCTCGAACACGAATCACGAAGAGAATCAGCCCGCGCATTTGACGCTGAAAGATCCGTCGGTGCCGGTGAACGTGAATCTGCATACCTACGCGGGGCCGGAGGGCCGGTACTGCCCTGCAGCGGTGTACGAGTTCGTCAAAAACGATGACGGCAGCGACAGGCTCGTCATCAACGCCCAGAACTGTGTGCACTGCAAGACGTGCGACATCAAAGACCCGACGCAGAACATCGTCTGGGTCACGCCCGAAGGCGGTGGCGGACCGAATTACGCGAATATGTGACGCGGTGCGGGCGGCGCGGTAGCTGCCCATGGCGATCCAATGAAAACGGGCGCGGGTCTATCGAGACCCGCGCCCGTTTTTTCGTGGCAACCGAACCGTGTCGAAGCGCTTCCGACGGTCAGGGTGCGCTTGCCGCGATCTTAGGCGTGCTCACACTCACGTCGCCGCACTGGGCGCGATGGCGCAGCGCGTGATCGATCAGCACGAGCGCGAGCATGGCTTCCGCGATCGGCGTGGCGCGGATGCCCACACACGGGTCGTGACGACCGAAAGTCTCGACAACAACAGGTTGTCCCGCCTTATCGATGGAACGGCGCGGCGTGCGAATGCTCGATGTCGGCTTGATCGCGATCGACACGGTGATGTCCTGGCCGGTCGAAATACCACCGAGAATGCCGCCTGCCCGGTTTCCGACAAAGCCTTCGGGCGTCAATTCGTCACCATGCTCGGAGCCGCGCTGCGCAACGCTCGCGAAACCGGCCCCGATCTCGACGCCCTTCACGGCATTGATGCCCATCATCGCGTGGGCGATATCGGCATCGAGCCTGTCGAAGAGCGGCTCGCCAAGGCCCACGGGAACCCCGCTTGCCACGACATTGACGCGTGCGCCGATCGAATCGCCCTCCTTGCGCAGCGCGTCCATGTACGCCTCGAGCCTCGGCACGATATCGGCATTCGGCACGAAAAACGGATTCTCGCGAACGTGCGACCAGTCGACGAACGGCACGTCGATCTCCCCGAGCGCGCTCATATATGCCCGCACTTCGACCCCGAGCCGTTCGCGCAGCCATTTCTTGGCTACCGCGCCCGCCGCGACCGTCGGTGCGGTCAGACGGGCCGAGGAGCGGCCACCGCCGCGGTAATCGCGCACGCCATATTTTTGCCAATAGGTGTAATCGGCATGCCCGGGACGAAACGTCTCGACGATGTTGCCGTAGTCCTTGCTGCGTTGATCGGTATTGCGGATCAGCAGTGCGATCGGCGCGCCCGTCGTCACGCCCTCGAACACGCCGGAGAGAATCTCGACCTTGTCCTCTTCATGGCGTTGCGTCACATGCCTGGACGTGCCGGGCTTGCGGCGATCGAGCTCCAATTGAATATCGGCCTCGGTCAGCGCCATGCCGGGGGGACAGCCGTCGACGACGCAGCCGATGGCCGGACCATGCGATTCGCCAAACGTCGTAACGGTGAAAAGCGTGCCGAGAGTGTTGCCGGACATGGACGTGGCCTTACGAAAAAATGCGGGAAAGACCGATATTATGCCCTGCCCGCGGCGCTTGGCACCGCTTGCGTTCCCCTCGTCGCGCCCGCACGCCGCAACGGCTATTTGCGCGGGCCCCGCAGCTCGGTCACGATGGCCTGCAGCGCCTCGGGCGTCGCGGCCGATGGCTCCATCGGCTCGGCAACGGCCAGACTCAGGCGGCTCGTCATCCCCTTTCGCAGTGGCCGGGGCCACCGGGCGTCGGCATGCCGCGAAAACACGCTGCCCCATAACCCGCGCAGCGCCATGGGAATGACGGCCACCGGCGTACGCTCGACAATGCGCGTCACGCCATGGCGAAAGGCGTTGATCTCACCCGTGGCGGTCAGCTTGCCCTCGGGGAAGATGCACACGAGATCTCCTTCGGCAAGCGCCTCGGCACACACGTCGTAGGCGTGCTCGAGCAGCGCCGGGTCCTCGTGGGCCGGTGCAATCGGAATGGCCTTCGCATGACGAAAGATCCAGCCCGCGAATGGCGTTTCGAAAATCCGGTGGTCCATGACGAAGCGAATCGGCCGCGGGCTCTCGGCCATGATCACGAGCGCATCGACATAGCTCACATGATTGCAGACGAGCACCGCCGGCCCGCTCTCGGGAATACGCTCGGCATGCACGAGGCGGATGCGATAGAAGGTATGGACGAGTACCCACGCGACGAAGCGCAGCAGGAACTCGGGCACGAGCGAATAGATATAAACGGCCACCACGGCGTTGAGCAACGCCGTCGTCAGGAAGATACCGGGAATGCGCACGCCCATCGAGGTCAACGCGATCGCCATCAGCGCCGAAACAACCATGAAGAGCGCATTGAGAATGTTGTTGGCCGCGATGATTCGGGCGCGATGCGTGGGCTGGCTGCGGCTCTGAATCAGCGCATAAAGCGGTACGCTGTAAAAGCCGCCGAACATCGCGAGCAGGAATAGATCGGCGAGGATGCGCCAATGTGCCGGACGGCTCAGAAACTCGCCGACATCGAGCAGATGCCCCGCGCTTGGCAACGCATGGCTCGCGAAGTAGAGATCGATCGCGAAAACGCTCATCCCGATCGAGCCGAGCGGCACGAGACCGACCTCCACACGCCGATTCGAGAGCCGCTCGCACAGCAGCGAGCCCCCGCCGATACCGAGCGAAAACGTGGCGAGCAAGACGGTAACGACATCGGGATTGGCTGACAACACGTCTTTCGCGAAGCTGAAGAACGATGTCAGAAACGTTGCACCGACAAACCAGAGCCACGAAATGCCGAGCAGGCTGAGGAACACAGTCCGATTTTCGCGGGCCAGCGCGAGATTGCGCAGCGTCTCCGTGACCGGATTCCAATTGACGCGTAGATCGGGCTGGGGCGCCGGCGTGGCCGGAACCGCGCTCGATATCGCGCGCCCGGCGCATGCCACGGCAATGCAGACGATGGCGAGCGTGATCGCACCGTGCGCCGCGAACGCGGCGGCGACGCCACCGACGATCGTGCCGATGAGAATCGCAACGAATGTCCCCATTTCGACGAGCCCGTTTCCGCCGACGAGCTCACGCTGATCGAGATGCTGGGGTAAGTACGCATATTTGACGGGGCCGAACAACGTCGAATGCACGCCCATCAGAAACGTGCAGAGATAGAGCAGCGCGGCATGATGAAGCGCAAACCCTGCCGCGCCGATGAGCATCACTGCGATTTCGAACGTTTTGACGAAACGCGTCAGTGTCGCCTTGTCGTATTTGTCCGCGATTTGGCCCGACGTTGCCGAGAAAAGGACGAACGGCAAGATGAAGATCGCCGAAATCAGAAAAGCAGCGGTTTTTGCGTCGACACCCGAAAACCGCGCCGTTTCATAAGTAACGAGCGACGTGAAACCCACTTTGAATACGTTGTCATTCAGCGCGCCGAGAAACTGCGTCCAGAAAAACGGGGCAAAACGGCGCTCTTTGAGCAAGCCGAATTGCGAATGATCGTTACGCGAGGCTCGGCGCGTATCGGGCGCCATGGTCAGGGGGCGTTCGCTCATAGGTCGGACTACTGGACGACGAGACGATGTCGCGACAATCGGACGATGACTCGCGTCGATTCGAAAAAAAGGCCGCGCTCGAAGAGCGCAGCCGGCTTGTTGTGCGACGCAACAAGACCGGGGCGAGCCTTGTTGCCGTCAATCGATAAAAGCAGAAACGGGCTGTGGAAGCGGGGCGATAAACGCGAGCGACGAACGCGTCAGCGCACCTCGCGTGGTTCCCCTTCGTCGGGCCAATCCCGAATGTATGCCTTCAGCATACGGTTTTCGAAGCCCTGTTCCTCCACGACCGCCTTGGCGACGTCGTAAAACGAAATGACCCCCATCAACGTCCGCTTCTCGAGCACGGGCAGATAGCGCACGTGATGCTCGAGCATCATCCGGCGAACCTCGTCGACATCGGTTTCCGGGGTGCAGGTGAGCGGATGATCGTCCATCACCTTGCGGATCGTGCCGGAGCCAACGCTCCCGCCATTCTTGTTCAACGTGACGATGATCTCGCGAAACGTCAACATGCCGACGAGATCGCCATGCTCCATGATCACCAGCGAACCGATGTCATGCTCGGCCATCGTGGTCACCGCTTGTGTGAGCTGTGTATCGGGCGAAACGGTGTAGAGCGTATTGCCCTTCACCTTCAAGATATCGCTGACCTTCATGCTTGCCCCCTCCGGTTAAAGCCTCGTTCGATCGGTCGATCCTAGCGGAAAGACCCCTAAAAGGAAAGCCGCGCGCGCCGATTTCGGACGGACCGCACGTACGGACGACCGCGCTCGCCGCCTCTTCTATCGTCGGGCGGAACGTACCCGTTATTGCC
>CBJLAJ010000014.1:0-61072 GCA_966421005.1 uncultured Paraburkholderia sp. | reverse complement strand
GTTGCGACCGCGTCCTGCGGCATGTAGCAGATGCCGTCCATCCCTCTTCGCGAACCTTCGAGCCGGACCTCACCGGGTCCATCGACGAGGCCAGCGATGCGCTTGAACAGCGTCGATTTGCCCGCCGCATTCGGTCCCACGACAGCGACCACCTCGGAACCCTTGAACGCGGGCGTGCTGATATCCGAAAGAATCCGTCGGGCGCCGTACGCAGCGCCGACACCATCGAGCGATAGCTTCACCATGTGTTCCTCTTGCCGCGCAAAATCAGGGAAATGAAGAACGGCACGCCGACGAGCGACGTGACCACCCCGATGGGAAAGATCGCGCCGGGCACGATCGTCTTGCTGACCACGGAGCTTGCGGACAGCATCAACGCGCCCGTCAGCACCGAGGCCGGCAGAAAAAAGCGTTGATCTTCGCCAACGAGCATGCGAGCGATATGAGGCCCCACGAGGCCGACAAAACCGATGACACCGACGAATGCCACAGGAAACGCCGCAAGAAGGCTGACCATGATCAGCGTCTGAAAGCGCAACCGAGGAACGTCGATGCCGAAGCTCGCCGCCTTGTCGTCGCCAAGGCGAAGTGCCGTCAATTGCCAGACACGCCGCGCAAAAATCGGCAACATGATCAGAATGGCCACGCTGACGATGGCGAGCTTCGGCCACGTGGCCTTGGTCAGACTGCCCATTGTCCAGAAGACGACGGCGGCCACGGCCTGCTCCGTCGCCAGATACTGCACGAGCGCGAGCAGCGCATTGAAGGTGAACACGAGCGCAATGCCCAGCAAAACGATCGTTTCGGCAGTGACACCGCGCCGCGTACTGAGCAGGTGAATCAGCATCGCCGACACGAGCGCCATGACGAATGCATTGAGCGGCACGATATAGTCGACGGCCACGGGCAAGAGCTTGACCCCGAATGCAAGACCCAGCGCGGCACCGAAGCTCGCTGCCGCGGAGATGCCCAATGTAAATGGGCTGGCAAGCGGGTTGTTGAGGATGGTCTGCATCTGCGCCCCGGCAAGCGACAAGGCGGCGCCAACGGCAACCGCCATCAAGGCCACCGGCATGCGAATCTCCCACAGCACGACGCGCAGTTGATCAGGCACCGATGCGGGATTGACCACGGCGCGCAGTACATCGACGGGACGATAGCTCGCCGGCCCGAGCGCCAGATCGAAGAGCACGCTGGCGATCAGCGCGATCGCGACGATGGCAAGAAGCAGCCGCTTGCGCCGCACGAGCCCGCGGTATGCGCTGCGTTCGACCGGAATGGACAAGGACAGCGAACTCATTGACGAAGCTCCTTCGCGGGCAGACTCACGAAATAGCCCGGTTTGTAATCGACCGGTAAAAACCGTTCATGTAATTCGCGGAACGTGGCGTCGGGGTCCAGATTGCCGAATAGATCGGGGTGAAACCATTTCGCGAGCTGTTGAATCGCCACGAAGTCGTACGGGCTGTTGTAAAACTGATGCCATATCGCATGAAACGCGCGATTCCGGTTGGCGTCGATACCCGCGTAAGCCGGCCTCGCGGTGAAGTACGCGAGTTTGCGCTCGGCTTCGGCCATGTCCGCACCGGGACCCAGGCCGATCCAGTGCCCGCGTGGCACGAAGGCCTCCCAATTCGCGCTCGTCACGATGACCTGATCGGGGTTCGCGGCGACGACCTGCTCGGGGTTCAACTGACCGAACGTCGCGCGAACGATACCGTCGGCGATGTTATGTCCGCCCGCCATCTCGACGAATTTGCCGAAATTCTCGTTCCCGAAAGTGAGGCAACAGTCCTCGGTATAACCGCCAATGCGTTCGATGAACACATTCGGTCTTACGGGATGGCGCGCGGCAATGACGTCCGTCACGCGCCGGATCTGCTCGTTGCGAAACGCGATGAATGCCTCTGCGCGCGCCTCTTTGCCGAACAGCTTTCCGATCAGACGCATCGTCGGCTCGGTGTTTTCAATCGGATGGTGACGAAAATCGACATACACCACGGGGATACCCAGAGCGCGCAACTTCTCCGTATAGCGGGCGTCTTCGGTTGCACGCTGTGCCTCGATATTCATGAGGATGACATCGGGCTTGAGCGAAATGGCTTGCTCGATGTCGAACGTGCCGTCTTCGAAGCCGCCGAACGTCGGAATGTCCGCCATCTTCGGAAATTTGCTCAGATAAGCGGACCACGTATCCGGATCGGACTGAATCAAGTCTTTGCGCCAGCCAACGATTCGCTTGCTCGGATCGTCGGTATCGAGCACGGCGATGAGATAAAGCTGGCGCCCCTCCCCGAGAATCACCCGACGCACCGGCACATGGACCTGCACCTGGCGTCCGAGCAAGTCCGTCACTGTTGTCAGCGCGGAGCTACGGGACACCGATGTATCAGAAGCGGCCGGTGTCGGGACAGCTGGTTTCGATAACCACCCCAACCAGAGCGCCATGCAGAGCATGGCCACTGCGGCCGCGGCAACCCATATGCCGAGCCGTTGACGTTTTGCTGTCATTGCGAGAAATAACGATGAATGAACATGAACCCATTACTGCCGGGCTGAAACCTGCACAGGCGCGAGCTCGTGGCGATCGCGCGCGAGCACGATGATGACCGCCACAGCAAGCGCATAGGCCGCCGCCACAAAAAAATAGGTGTATTGCAGCCCCAGGCCGTCGCTCAACCAACCACCCAGCGCAATGCCCGCGACCGATGCAAATTGCGTCACGCTCTGCGCGATGCCGAGTACATATCCCTGATGAACGCTGCCGGCGGCGCGCGAAATCAACGACATCAGCACGGGCGTCGTCGCGCCGAGCAGCACGCCCCATGCGAAATGAATCGCGACAAAGACGGCGACATGTCGTGTCAGCGCAGCGGTCAGCGTGAGTACCATGCACGCGATAGCAACGAATGTCATCGCGCGCAAGGCCTCGGCCCGCACCCGGTTCTCGAAATAGCGCGCCCAGAGCGACGCGGAAACGACGAAGCCGAACGACAGCATGCCGTAACACAAACCGACGACCCAGTTATCCACCTTGAACGTCGAGCTCACGTAGAGCGAGAACGGTGTCTGCGTGATCGTCCGACTGACGAGCAGAACGCCCACGATGCCAAGCAGGCCCGGTATCCGCGACGTGCGCCAACGAAATGCCGCGTCCTTTCCGCCCACGGGCTCCGGCATCGATACATGCGCCCGCGCGGATTTCGGTGCGCGCACATCAGGCAGCACGAACGCGACCACGCCCGCACAGCTCAGGCAAAGCACGCCCGCCACGAAGTTGATCCAGAAAAACGCCGCGTTATCGAGGATCAGCCCGCCGGCGACCGCCCCGGCCAGCGAACCGAGGTTCGTCGACACCTGCAGGTACGCAAAAAGCCGCGCCCGCCGCAACGCAGAGACGAGGCCAACCCCGTAGGTCTGTGCCGGTGCGATATAGCCCGCGCATGCGCCTTGCACGAAGCGCAGTGCAAGGATCGCCCAAACGTCGCTCGCCCATGCCAGCGCGAGCTGCGTCAGTGCGAGGCCCATCAACGCGCGGATCATCATGAGCTTGTGCCCCGTGCGGTCGCCGATGCGTCCCCACAGCGCACTGGTCAGCATGATGCCGAGCATGGGCCCGACATAGACGGCGACGCCCGCAAAGCCGAACTCGAGACTCGACGTCGTTAGCGCCTTCAGACGAAGCGGCCAGAACGGACCGCTCATCTCCATCGCGCCCATCGAGATGAGTTGGATTGCGAACAGCACATGGATCAGCCGTGCCGCGCGCTCGGGCGCAACCGTGGCGTGAGCGTTCGTCATCGGTCGGCCCCGCCCGCCTCCGTCAACGCCTGCAGCAGCGGATTGGGCAAATGATGCTGAAGCCGGTAGTCCGCGTATTTGAGCAGGTGCATGCGCAGGACCGAACGTGTCGGCCACGGATGCTCGAGAAATGCCGCGCGCTCGGTTTCCCACAGTTTTTCATCGACGCGCGCGGCGAAAGCGTCGAACGAGCGGGCGGTTTCCTCGCGCAGAACTGCCCACAAACGGGTGGGCGCAAGCCCATATTCGCGCGTGAGCAACAGCGCCAGTTCATGCAGATGGCAGACGAAGCACGCATCGAGCACGAACGCGCGCACGGGTTCGATATCGCCGTCGAAGACCGTCGGCAGGATGCCGGGATGCACGTAAGGCCTCAACGTATGGCCCCGTTCGGCAAGCAGCGGCGCGTAGGTGCGCCCGTCGCCGAAATCGCGAATCAGCAGGCTTTTCGGTGTGCCGTCAGCCGCGAAAAGTACCGACGTGTTCTGTTGGTGCGCCTCGAGCGCGATACCGTAAAGCAGATAGATGCCGATCACCGGATGCGTGACGACATGCGCGTACTGCCTGAACCAGCATTCGACCGCGTCGGCCGTGGTGCGCGCAGCGTCGCGCTTTTCGATGAATTCGGCGGCAAGCGCCCGGCCGTCGACCGGCGATGCCGTCAACAAGGACGCCACGGTGACGGGCAGCAGCCCGTCCGACCGCTCGAACGCCTCCTTGCTCGCGCGAAACGCGACCGACAGATGCCGTCCGGGCCGATCCTCCTGCCGCACCGCATGCTTGTAGTGCAACGCGACCTCTTCGGGAAAGATTTCGAGCGTTCGATCGAAGCCACGCTCGTCGGCCAGAATGCGCTGGATCAGCGCACTGATGCGTGGCCCCATGTGGATCGACTTCGCTTGCAGACTGCGTTGCTCGCTCGTCAACCAAAGCGCGACCGGCAATTTGATGAACGGCACGCCTCCCGTCAATCGCGGCATCATCGTGCGAAACGACATCGTCGGCCACGTTTCGATATCGGGGCCGTCGAGCATCAACACGCCCTCCTCGATCTCGGCCGCGTATTCCCGATGCACGAAATGTTCGAGATGCCACGCGTGAATCGGCAGTGGCAGCCACGCGCGTTCGTCCAGTCCTTTTTCGTTCAAGCCGTCTTTCCAGCGCGCCCAGGCGTCGGGGAAATTCGCACTGAACCAATCGTGGTAGCTGTCGACGTGCGGCATGCGTTCGATATACGCCATATCGCCGCGCAGAGCCGCAATGCGCACTGCAACCGTGGCATTGAACTCGGGCGACAACGCGGCGACCTGCAACGCATTCAGATCAGGCTTGCACTTCCAGGTGGGATAGAACGGGTGACCTTCGAGCGATCCCCATTGATCGAGCAGTATCGCGGCATCGCGCACGCTCATCTGCGTGCGCAGATAGTCGGCGAAGCCCGCGGCGCCGCTGGCATCGATATGCATGCGCAGATCGGCGTTCCACGCGTCACGGTGAATGCGCGCCAGTGCGTCGTTCTCGATACTGTTGACGATGTCGCGCACGAGGCCGGCCACGCCGTCCTCGCTCGGAGCGAAATCGAAGTATGGCCGCAGCAGATCGATCAGCCGCGCCGCACTGCGAATATCCTCGCGCGTGCCGTCCCCCTCGATCAACGTCAACGTGCCGTGATGGGTGAACGTGTCGGCCAACGCGGCTTCAAGGTCGCTGAAAAACAGCAGCGCGCGCGTATTCCAGAGTGGCAGCCAGGCGCTACGGCCAACGGGCGCGAAGACGAGCTTGTCCTTGTCGAGGATCTTCTCGGCGAAGAGGCAGCGCACCACGCGGCGCAAGGCGTTGCGTCGCGCCAGATTCAGCGCTGTCTCGCGGCGCTCGGCATAGCGCGCATCGTCGGATTGCAAAAGCGAAAGCGTGTTGTTCATAGCGATTCCCACCTCATCAGGCAGGCCAGGTTTCGGGAAAATAGTCGAGCGCCGAATTGCGCAGTCCATCCATATAGGAAACGCTCCAGCGGAAGACCTCTTCGATATGGGGCAGTCTCACATCGAGACGCCGGCCCATCTCCACCAGCAAGGCGAGCCCATAGGCCACGTCTTCGTGGAAGGCCCGGTGCGTCTTGTCGATGACGTATCCCGGGCGATCGTGCGCGGGAACGAGTGGTGCCTCGATGGCGTCGTATGCCTGATTGGTTCGCAACACCGACAGCATCGTGCCCGGGTCGCGAATCTGTTGCTCATAGGCCTCGACGATCTCCTGCTTCAACGGCTTGACCGAGGAAAGGTCCACGTGCATGCGGCGCTCGATGCTCTTGCACAGCAATTGATTCTCTTCGTCGCTGCGTTCGAGAAAATAGGCGCCGAGTTCGGGGCAGTCGGTCCACCAGCAGATCGGCGCGGCGAACGTCTTGTTGTGCCACTGCCCGTACGGGCCGATCAGTCCATAGATCACCGAGCTGTGCATGATCGGGTTGCCCGGGGTCAGCGTGATCTCCAGATAATCGTCGAGCAGCTCGACAGGCGCCGTATAGAGGCGTCGCAGGTGCGCGAGCAGCGCATGGCGCGAGGCATCGCTCTCGCGTGCATGCGTTGCGACATAGAGCACGCTTTTCGCACCGCCCATGCGTACCGATATGCCTGGACGCAAATCGGACGCGATTTGGGCGACGTCCTTCATTCCCCAGATGACGACGTTCGGACGCTCGCGGAAGGTGCGCTCGGCAAGCCAATCGAAGCCGCAGAACCCGGGAATCGCGCCGACGTACACCGGCTTGTCCGCCGACAGATGCGGCGCGATGGCCCGCACGAGCGCCGGCCGCACATGCGCCGGCACCGTAACGATCACGATATCGGCTCCCGGCACCACGGCGGCGGGATCGCTAGCAATGGCATCCAGGCGGGCGGAGCAGCGCGTGCCGTCAGGCAGCATCGCGACGATGCCCGTTTCACTCGCCTCATGACGCTCGATCGCATCGCGGTTGTTCGTCAGCAATGCGACGCGTACATCGGGGATCAGCTTGAACAGCACCGCCGCCAGATGCCCGGTGCGGCCACCGCCGCAGACGAGTACGTTGAGGGTTGGCATGGGATTCGCCTCGTTCGCCGTCACGCGGCCTGCACTGCGTGCAAGCGCGGGATATCGCGCGAAAGCTCCACGGGGTGCTCCTGGCCGAGCCAGCCATCGAGCTGCTCCCAAACGGTCGCGTCGAGCAGATTGCGCTCCTCGAGCCAACTTTCGTTGAAGACCGTATTCAAATACTTCTCGCCGCCGTCCGCCACGGCGGCCAGAACGTTGCCTCCGATCGTTCCGCTATGGATCAGTTCGAGCGCCTTGTAGATGACGCCACCCGTCGACCCACCGACGAGCAAGCCCGTGCGTCGCGCCATGTAGCGAGCGGTCTCGAACGCTTGCGTATCGCCCACTTGCACGCCCATGTCGATGCAGCTGTAATCGAGCACGAGGCCGACCGTATCGCCAGCCGGGGTACCGGTACCCGATTGATAGTAGGGGTGGCCGGGCTGACCGAAGACGATCGATCCGTCCGGCTCGACAGCAATGGTCTTCGTGCGCGGGTTGTGCACTTTGAGCCCGCGCGCGATGCCTGTCATCGAACCGCCCGTGCCGACACAGCCCACATAGGCATCCACGCCGCCCACCTCGGCGATGACTTCCCGCACGAACTCCGAATATCCGCCCGCGTTGGCGGCATTGTCGGATTGATTCATGAAGACCGCGCCCGGGATCTGGCTCGCGACCTCGGCGGCCATGCGCTGACGCTCGACCACCGCGACTTCGTCTTCCCGGTAGGTGCCCTCGACATAACGGATTTCGGCGCCCAGTGCGCGCATGACGGCGATCTTGTCGGGCGCGGCATGGTGATCGACGATGGCGATGAAGCGCAGACCGAACTCGACAGCGGCGATCGCGAGGCCGATACCCGTATTGCCGGACGACGACTCGACGACAACCCCACCGGGGCTGAGCCGCCCGGACTTGAGCGCCGCGACGACCATGTTACGAGCCATGCGGTCTTTGATACTCCCCCCGGGATTGTTCTTCTCGATTTTGAGCAGCAGCCTTGCTTGCTTGGACGGGACGGAAATGTTCAGGACGGGCGTGTTTCCGATCAGGTCGGTGACTTTATTCAAAATCATGCCGATTCTCCATTCGATCGTCAGGTGAGATATCCATGTCGTCAGCGGCGTCAAATGCCACAGCAATACGGCGCGGCATGGGGTGGCGGTGAAATTCGTTTTCGAGCAGATCCATCTGGTAGCCGGCGGTGTTGGCGTAGACCAGGAGGTCGCCCGCTTGGGGTCTTTTCGAAAGATGAATGAGGCGATTCGTCACGACGTCCTCGTCGAGACAACTGTGTCCTGCGATCCAGGCACGCACGGGTGTGGCGTTGTGCGCTTCGTTTTCGCCGCCGTGCACCGATACGACGATCGGGTCGACCAGAAACTCCGAAGCGAACCACGTTTCGCAGGCGCTGAAGCTGCTGCCCTCGACAAAGATCACCGCTTCGTCATGCGCCATCGCCTTCACGCGGGTGACGCGAAAAATCGAAAGCGCCGTCTGGTCGGCCAGGCTTCTTCCGGGCTCGATTGCCAGCGTCAAGCCTTGCGCGTTCAGATATCGCGCGATCGACATGCCGTCGATGCACGGCGATCCGAGGAACCGGTCCAGCCAGTCGCAAGCGTCGATCGGACCGCCATAGGGATAAAACGACGTGGGAACCTTGCCGTTGCGGTAGTGGCTAGCGTCCTGCGCGCGAAGGAACGCGTCGTACTCTTCCCTATCGACGTATCTGACCGGCATCCCGCCGCCGATATCGATGACCTTTGGATCGAGGCCCATTGCGCGAGCCGCATCGACGAAACCAACGAGTTGGCGCATCGCGCTGGCGCGCGTCTCATAACGATATCCGCCGAGATGAAAATGAAACCCCTCGAAAGAAAATGAATCGGTTCGCAGTGCCAAGCGCTTCATGGAGGCAATGAGTTCCGCCGCATTCATTCCGAAGCGGCTCGCCTGCGCTTCGTCCGGGCGATATCGCAGCAGCACGCGCGCGGGCAACTCGGGTTCGATCTCGCGCACGATCGTTTCGAGATCCTGCAGCTCTTCCACCGAATCGACCGATATCAACGCCGCATTGGCGACCAGCGCCATGTGGAAAACGCGCGTCTTCGCGGGCCCCGTCGCGCAGAGACTGCCCGGATCGATCCCCGCACGCAGCGCGTCACGCATTTCGTAAATGCTGGAGACATCGATGCCGATACCGGCACCCACAGCGGCACGCACGAGCGCGGGCGACTTGTTGACCTTGGCGCCGTAAAAAATTTCGAAACGCACATCGTATCGGCTCAGCACCGCGCGAAAAGCATCGACGTTCCGAGCCAGCACGTGCGGTACGACGACATTGAGCGGCGAACCGTACTGCCGCGTCATATCGACCAGCGCTTGCGGCGAGGCATGCATGAGCCGCTCGAGCGACGGACCCAGAATGGGGCGCAGCGTGTCCGGTTCGAATACATGGACGTCGTGCGTTCGAGCTTGCCTGGGCGAACAATGACCTTGCATCCGTATTCCCATCGTTGTGCTCAGAAATCCACCGTGGCGGAAGCGAACAGCGTTCGCGGGGCACCGAGCGAAATCGTGCCGAACGAGGCCACGCCCGACCAATACTTCCGGTTGAAGGCATTCAAGAGGCCCGCGCGAAAGGTCGTGGACTTGCCGTGGATGGATGTCGTATAGCGCGTGCCGAAATCGACCGTCGTCCAACCGGGCACCGACTGCGTGTTCGCTTGATTCACGTACTCGCGCCCCGTGAAATTCACACCACTCGTCAACGTGAGCCCCGAGACCCACGGCAGATCCCATTCGGCGCCGACATTGGCCATCCAGGTCGGCACACCCACGGGCCGGTTGCCCGTCGTGGCGGCGCTCGGGGTCTTCGTCAGCTTCGCGTCCAGCAGCGTGACGCCACCCAGGACACGAATACCCTGGAGCGGCTCGCCCGCCACGGTGAGTTCGAGCCCTTGGTTGCGCTGCTCGCTATCGACGGTGAAGACCGCTCCGGACAATTGACCGCTCGGCTTCGTGATTCGAAACGCCGCAAGCGTCGCCATCACGTTTTTGAAGTCGACCTTCACGCCAACCTCATGCTGCTTCGTCTTGTATGGCGCGAACACCTGCCCCGCGTTCGAAGCGGCAGCCGGCGCGATATCGCCCTTGCTGAGCCCTTCGATGTAGTTCGCATAGAGCGAAACGTTTTGCACGGGTTTGAAGACGATGCCCACGAGCGGCGTCACAGCGCTCTTGTCGTAGGACGTGGTCTTCGCCCCGGTGGCCGCGCTGAAGTTGTCCGACTCCACTTGCTGATGGCGCAGGCCCGCCGTGAGTTGCACACGGTCGTTCAGGACGCTCAGCGTGTCCGCGAGCGCCACGCCTGTCAGTTGCGACGAGGAGACCTTCGGCACGCTCGACGGAGAAGCGATGGCCTGAGCCGGACTTGCAACGGGTGAATAAATGTTCGAAACGATGGCCGTGCCCGAATTGCTGGCCTGTGCGAGACGATCCTGATAGAGGCTCGCCTGCAGCGTCAGCGCATGCTTGACCGGACCGGTGTCGAAGTGCGCGCGCAAGCCGGTATCGGCGCTCCAGCGGTTGACCTGGAATTTCCAGTTCTGTGACGTCGACCGGGTGTCGCCGGCAGCATCGATGATCGTCGGCGTCTGGTCCGAGAGGCGCGCGACGTCGGTTTTGGCACCGCCCGCATCGGCGAACACGGTCACGTTACTGTTCACGTCGTATTCGGCGTGCAGCAGCGTCGACTGATCGTATGACTTCCACCAACCCCACGATTGCGTGACGTTGCGGCGACCGTCAGCGGCAGACGGCACCGCAATGCCCGATGTCACGAGAAAAGGCCGCGTGGGGGCGTCGATCCATTGATATTGCTCGATCACATCGAGCGTCGCCCGGAACCGCTCGCCCTGGTAATCGAGCGACAAGGCACCCACATCCGCGCGCGAGCGCTGATTGTCGAGCGGTGTACCGCCCTGACGATGCAGCCCATTGAAACGGATGCCGAACTGGCGTTCGCTGCCGAACCGCCGGCTCATATCGACATGCCCGCCCACTTGCGAATCCGACGTGTAGTCGGCCGTGAAACGCGTAAGATCTTTCGCGAGCGGCCGCTTCGGCACAATGTTGACGACCCCACCGACTCCGCCATTCGGCGACATGCCGTACAGCAGGGCCCCCGGCCCCTTGAGCACGTCCACCCGTTCCACGTATTCCGTAAACACGTGATAGTTCGGCGCCACGCCATACACGCCGTCGAATGCGAAGTCGCTCAAATTGCCTTCGTTGATCGGAAAGCCGCGGATATAGAAGGAGTCGGTCACGCCTCCTGTCTGCCCGGTGAGACGAATCGAGGGATCTTTCGTCAGCGTGTCACCGAGCGTGAGCGCCTGTTGGTCTTCCAGGCGCTGCGCGGTGTAATTGCTCACGCTGAACGGCGTATCCATCGCACTCCTGTTGCCGAGCAATCCAAGCCGTCCACCATTTGCAATCTGGCCACCCGCGTAGGGTTTGACCGGCTCATCCACTATTGCGTCGGTTTTGACGACAGCCGCGGGCAGCGTGTGATGCGTATCGCTCGCGCCCGGCGCAGAATCGGCAGCGGCTTGCGCGTGAGCGACGGGACTCAGGCCCGTCGACAATAAGCCGGCAAAAGCGAGCCGCACTGCAAGCAGCAAAGGTTTGAGGGCAACGGACGAAGGAACGGCAGTCGGATAAATAAACCGAACGGCACTACTGCAAGGCCGGAATGACATGATTGTTCGACGGTGTTGTTGTTGGCTGGTGACGAAACGGGCTCGGACATGAGCTTACGTATCGTTAACACTAACGCAAATGAGAATGACTCGCAATACTATTTACGCCATTTAAGTTATCCAGCGGGACCGGCAGTGACTGCAGCACTTCGCATCGGCGGCGCATTCTTCGCGCTGACTGCCTACGAGACGCCCCGCGCGGCTAAAAAAACGCTTTCAATGCGGGTCCCATCAGCGAGCGTTGGCACATGCTTCCCCCCACTCCAGGACGCCGGCCAGGCTCCGATTCCGTATCGCCGCAGGGCGCGGACGTTGAGCAGTCGATAGCCGATGCCGCCACGCCGATCGTCGAGGCGGCCGAACAGCCCGACGCTCCGCCAGGTCTGCGCGAGCTTGCCGCGCGTTCACGAGTTGCCGGCGTACCGCCACGTTCGCCCGATGTGGTATTCGCTTCGCCCGGGTCCTCGTTGCAATCGCAACTTCTCAGGATCGACGGCATTCGTGCGACGCACGCCTTGGCGGCGCTGACGATCACTTCGCCTGATGAACTGCGCGCCTTGCTGGATTCGCCGCAATCCGAGACAGTCGATACTCTGATTGTCGCGGGAGCGTTCGATGAACGCCATTTCAGGCTGTTCCCGAAATCGGTACGTCATTTGACCTTGGATGTCGTCGAGGGCGCCAAGCCAGCCGCCCTGGAACAGCTTGAAGGTCTCCCGCTGCGATCGCTGATCGCCGAGCCGCGCACTCAGGCTGGCGACGAAGGTGCGATCGTGCTGGGGCGACACCCGACGCTCGAATCGGTCGTCATGCCCGCGAACCGTGTCGGCGATGAAGGCGCGAAAGGATTGTCCCGAAGCGTTACGTTACGTTCGGCCGATCTCTCCGAGAACTGCATCGGCGACAAGGGTGGGATTGCGTTCGTGGGGAGCGCTGTCGAAGAATTGCTGTTTTACGAGAACGAGCTTGGCGCGAAAAGCGCGGCGGCACTGATAAGAGAAAACCGCGCGATCGCGCTCGGCTTTGGCGGTAACTTTATTAACGAGGGGAGGCAAGTTGCGCTTGAAGTATCGAGGAATACCCGGCTGAAATTTCTCGATCTCGGGAATTGCCACTTGGGAAACGCCGAGATCGGCGCGATAGCGGGGAACACCAGTATCGTGAGCCTTGGGTTGGACGGAAATTCGTTCAACATTCTGGGGCTCCGCATGCTTGTTACGAACCGGATGCTCAAGTCCTTGAGGCTGGGAGACAACGACCGGCTTTTCGATGACTCCGCGATCCTGCTTTCCCACATGACATGGCTGGAAGAACTGGATGTGGGTGGCATCGATTTCCGTGACGACGGCTTTCTCGCCCTGGCCGAACTCCATCATCGTGGCGTTCGAGTCGAGGCTGACTGGCCGAAGGGGTTGCCGTAATCGCGCGTGGGTCCTCCTTCAGTGTCGCCGCGGCAGGATGCGACGTCCCCCCGACTTGGCGTTACTGCCTGGCACCTTCATCCGGTCCCATACCGACGGTCTGCAAAGCGCCATCAGCCACATACGGCACGAAACCATCCGCTTCGATTTTCCGTGCGATTTCACGGCACCGGGCCGGCTCGTCAGGCGGGCAGTAATCGATCGACACGACAGGCAATCCATATCGATCGCGAAGCGCCCTCGCCTGCCCGAGCAGCCAGTCGCGGTCGGCCTGCGGCACTTCGCCATACTGGCGATTGCCTTGATTCCAGCGGCCGTATAGCGACTCGAACGCCACCGCCGAAACGAGATCATGTACCTCGGGCAATATTTCAAAGCCGCGATTCAGGATCAGATGCACATCGGGATAACGCTTCTTGATGGCGCGAATCACGGCAACGAGACCGGCGCGCTGCCGCGCCCGATCATGGTCGTTCTTGGCAATCAGCTGGTAAGAATCGAGTGTATCGAGAAAGAAACCGCGAAAACCGCGTTGCGCGAGCGGCGCGATGACATGCCTGACAAAGAACGCCGGCCACCCGCGCGCCGATTGATCGACGATGGCGGAGTCCCATTCCTTGTTGCGCCCGGTCAACCAACGCCGCGGCATGGCTGGAAAATAGGCGCGATTCGCCAACACTTCCCCGACGCTTACATACGCGAACCATTGCGGGCCGCGAGCGGCATTGGCGCGTGGATCGAACACCGCATCGGGCTCGACCACCACGACATCGAAATGGGAAAGGCGATCGACCGGCACCCGATCGCCGTAGAAAAATGCCACAGAGTCGAAACGCGGCTCGCCCGCGCGGCGATCCCCGGCATGCGCCTGACGCGTCGGTGCAAGCGTGAGTGCCGCCACGAGCGAAACGAGCATCGCCAACGTTCGCGTCAGCCCTCGATTGACCCGTCCCAGCATGCAGCCTCGCTTCAATTGCGCAACATATAGGTCTCGTACTCCAGCCGGCCGAAGATACGATCGAGCACGAGCACAGACGCGGCAACGAGAATCAGCAGCGTCAACGCGAACCCGTAGCCGTAGTAATCGGGCGCCATCCAAAGCGTGATACCCGTCAGCGTGCCGTTGAGGACCACGAACGCAACGCAAATGCGCAGTACGACGCGGCGCTCATCGAGATAGAACAGCACGTTGAGGATACCCAGCAAGAGAATCTGCAAGCTGGCCGCAATGACGTCGACGAGCAACAACGGCATATAAAGCGTCGAAATATGCAGTGCCTGGAGCAGACGCGGTCCGAACACAGCAACGAAAAGCAGCACGACCGTCTGGATCTTGACGATCTCGAACAAGCCCGCGCGCACGCTCGTCACCATCATGTCGCGCATGTCGTTGATATGCCTCAGTGTCGCGCCGCGCCGCACCGCTTCATAGAACGCATCGTAATACTCGACGAAATCGGCTTCGATGCGCACGAGAAACGCCGCCATCCCCGGCATGACGCAAATATAGGCCATGAAAACGGGGATGTCATAAATCACCGAAGCATGCAGCGGCCCGATGACCTGGGCGCCCGTGGTCGGCGCATACCAGAACATGAACTTGTCGAGCCAGACGCCGACGTTAAAGCACAGTCCGACGAGCGCAAGACTCGGATAGGCGAAGCGCCGGTCGAGCATTTCGAACGAAATGAACCGCGGGCTGCGGTAGTTGCGATAAATGAGGCCGGACAGTCCGGCCAGCAACACGACATGCCCCGCCACGAAGCCACCGAGCAAGCCCGAAATACCCAGCCGGTTGAGCATCAACGAAAAGACGACGGTACACGCATAGCCGGCGACGAATACGAACAGGATCTGCCGATACTGTTTGACGCTCGACAGGAAGATGACCGCCACCCAGATATTGCTGATGACGACGCCGCCCGCCACCATCAGCATCCGATAGGCGAGCGGTTCGCCGCGAAACGCGAGGCCAACGGCGATCAGGCCGACAAGCCCCGACGCAGCCGTCGAAAGAAGCACTACGCCGTTATAGGTCGACAGCACGAGATCGTCGCGCTTTTCGAACAGGCGATCGGAGATGAAGCGCGTAAACGACAGCTGCAACGGCCCCGTGACGATCAGACTGCAGGCAATCAGATACGTGACCGAGACCTGAAACTGCACGATCGCATAGCGCGGAATCGTGTAGCCGACGCTCATCAGGCCGATGATCAAAATACCCAGAATCGACAGGATGAGCGGCCCCGAGCTGATGAGACCCGCATAGGCATATGCCCGCGCTGCACCCGCCAGCGTGTCGCCCTTCAATATCTTGCGCAGTTCGAACCCGATGCCAGCCATCAGCGCGCTCCCGGTATCGACGAATCGGACGATGGCGTTTGCGCCGCGCGGCCCGCGTGCATGGGGCAGCCCTTGACATCCTTGAGCCCGCGCCGTTCGCGCTCCGGCATGATGCGCAACTTGTCATAGAGTGCGCGATATCGCTCGATCATCTTCTCTTTCGTATAGAACCGGTGCACACGCGCGATAGCCGCCTGCTGTGCGCGCTCCCATTGCGCGTCGTTGCCCAGCATGTCGATCACGGCCTGAGCGAACGCCGCGGGATTGGCGATCGGCACGATCGCGCCCGCGGAACCGAGCGCGACATCTTCCGGCCCATCGCCCTCGATTAGCTGACGGCATGCGCCGACATCGGTCGTCACGGCCGGCACGCCCGCGGCGAACCCTTCGAGCACGACGAGCGGCAACGCTTCGCTGATCGACGTAAGTGTTATGAGGTCGATGGACGGCAGCATCTCGTCCATGCGCTTGAAGCCGTGAAACTCGATGCGATCGGCAAGCCCCAGGCTTTGTGCGAGCGCCCGGCACTCTTCGGCGTAGTCCGGGTCCTCTTCTTCAGGGCCGACAATCCACGCGACGATGTCGGGCATCGTTCGTGAGGCGATGAAAATGCCGCGGATGAATGTCTTCACGTCCTTGATCGGCACTACGCGCCCAACGAGCGCGACGACACGGTGCTTGCCCGGCTTGCGCCGTTCGACCAATGCCGAAAGAGACTTCACATCGACGCCATTGGGAATGTTCTGCGTAATCTCGGCATTGGCGCCATCCGCGATCTGGCGCTTCCGATTCGCTTCGTACAAGGCGACGATTTCGTCGGCCGCATCGTACGACAAGCGTCCGAGCGCCTCGAAAAAGCGCACCCAGAGCTCGCGGAAATAGCTGATCTTCGAGACATCCTTTTCGAACGCGCCGCGGTTATCGCTGATCCAATCGCTTTGCAAGAGATCGATCTTGCGCTCTTTCGTATAGATGCCGTGCTCGGAAACGATCAACGGCCGGCCGGTCCGGTAGTGCAGCAACGTACCGAGAAATCCGGCATAACCGGTCGAGATCGTGTGATAGATGCGTGCCGGCGGCAACGTGCGCGTCATTCGCTCGAGCTGCCACAGCGGCTGATGCATGATCCGCACGGTCCAGAAGTAGTCCGTGAACGACGGGTCCGTGCAGTTTTCGCGATATTGATCGACGATGTAGTTCCACGCCGCGCGGCTCGACAGAAACGCCTTCTCATTGAGCGGGCCATCGTCGCCGATCATCGTCGCGATACGCGTCATCAGCGCCGGGCCATCCGCCGCGTCCGCCGAGCGCAACGCTGCATGCAGCTGCGCGGATTGAGCAAAAGCATCGGCATCGCCCGCGATTTCACGCGCTGTCTCGTGATCGGCAGGTTTTTGCTCGTAGAGAAACTGCTCCGTGAAGTGAACGACGTTCTCGGGCAATGCAAATGCGGGATCGCCATAATCCTCCCTGCGGCTGCCGATGAACGCGATGGCAAAGCGAATGTCGGGGAACGCCCGGATCATGCCGTCGACCCAGCTCGACACGCCCCCACGCACATAGGGAAACGTGCCTTCGAGCAGCAGGCAGACGTCGGCATCGGCCGCACGTCGAAGCAATGACGAATTCATCTTGACCAGTAGCGCACGAGAGGTTTGAGTATCGGCACGGCGGCCGTGTTGCCGAGCGAAGCCAGCAGCTCGGAGACGCGCGTGTATTCGCCGCGTAGATAAGCGATTTCAGCGAGCCAGGGCACGAGCCGCTCGCGCGGAAAGCCGCGTGTTTGCGCCCAGTCGATGTAGCGCCCTGCTTCTTCCGCGTTGTTGCTGACGAGCGCGACGCGGCCGCGGATCAGCCAGAGTGCCGCGTCGCTGTCATCGATCGCCAGCGCCGCCTGCGCATGCTCGTCGGCCTGTGCCAGCGTATGGCGGTAAACCGGGCCATGCACGAGGTTCTGATAGATCAGTTCGAAATACAGCTCGGCCAACTGACGGTGCATGACATGACGTTCGTGCCGCGCGTCTTCGGGCGTCTCGTCGAGCACCTTCGTCGTGCGAAAGATCTGCTGCATGATCTCGTTCTCGGCACGATCGAGCGCCCCGTAAGCAATAAGGCGAACATCTTCGATCGGATCGGCAAGCAACTCGCGCAGCAGTGCGCCGGTGGTCCGCGTCGGCATTCCTTGAATCGCAACGAGCGCCGACAATCTGTCTTGCGCGGCCACGCGCGTGTTGACGAGGCGCGCCTGCAAACGGGCGCCGCCGCCATGCGATACGCGCGAAATCAGATAGGAAACGAACTGCGGGCGCGCCACCTCGCCATACCGGCGCGATGTGTCCTCGGCCGGAAAGCAGGCCGCCCAGATACAGCCAACCAGCACCACGATTCCGCCAAGCACGGGAACGAGCGAACAGGCAAGCCACAGCCACAGAAGCGTCCAGCCGCGCGGCTCGCGATAGGCGGGCGGCAGCATCGCGCTCACGAGCAACGCTTGCACGATGCCCAGCCCGAACGTAAGCGCGACCAGCGTCCAAAAAGGATCGGGCAGCCAGGACGGACCATTGCCCGCCGCGATCACGCGCCACGCGATGAAAAATTCGAGCGCCGCCGTCACCGCAAGTGCCGCGGCGCAAAGGGCGCGGGAAAGGGAAGTGGTCTTAGCCATCGATGCCGCTTCGCTTCAGAAAGCGCGCGAGCGCGCGGCCCGGCTCGCCATCGGCAAGATGCAGCGTGTGCACGCCGATGCGCGCCGCCTCGAAATCGACGCGGAACTGCGCCTCGAGGCTGCCCTCGATGCGCGCGAGGTAGCCGTCCACGCCGGTACTGTCCGTCGCCGGCATCAGGTTCACGATGACGGATTCGTTAGGTGTCCTCAGCGGCCAGATCAGATCGAGCGAACGGCGACGGCGCAGCACGTGCTCATAGAGCGAATCGCCCGCTTCGTCGCGCGGAAACACCAGCGCGACAAGCGACGATGCAATCCCGCATTCGCGCTCGAGCCGTGAAAGGCGCGCGAGTTCGAGCGCGAAATCGACCGGACACGCCGGTACGTCGCGCAACACGGTGTCCACGAGCGCCACATGCTTGACGCCATCGGCGTAGTAGCCGAGCATCACCAGCAGCAACTGAAGGTTTTCGAAATTGAGCGACAGGAACGGCATCCGCTTGATCACAAGCATCGCAGGCATGCTGCCATCCGCTGCAACGAGCGGCGCACACACGACGAGCCCGGTCGGGGTGGCAACGTTGTCTTCGTTGCCATGCACATGCGCAACCTGCTTGCTGCCAAGCGCGCGCACGAGAAGCGGATCGCGGCTGTCGAGCTCGAACGAATCGCCGATCGTCGCGAGCGGCCGGCTCGCCAGATGTCCGTTTTCGAGCGGATAAAGCGCTGCCACGTCGATCTGGCATGCCTGCGCAACGAACTCCAACAGGGCTTGCGCGCCGACGATCGACGCATTTTTGCCGCCCGCAACCGCCGGGCTGGCCGCTTCGCTATCGGAACCGCGCGTGACCGACAACCGTCGAAGCTCGGTAATGGCATCGCGCAATGTGGTCGGCTTCGTCAGCAGATCTTTTTCGAGCCGCTCATGCGACAGACGCATCAGGTAGTGGCTGTTCGTCAATGCGACGAGACGATCGTTGAGGTAATCGTTGAGCGCGGTGGCGCGCACGGCGCGATTGCCCCAGGTATCGCCGAAGTGGCCGGCGACGATGGTCTGCACGAGACCGCCCAACAGAAAGGGCGTCTGCCACCCGGCGTCGAACGTATGCGCGGCGAACATCGCCGCCCCGGTCACCATCGCGCCACCCAGCAACCCGAGCAGCGTACCGTAACGCAATGCCACGATGAGAGGCGCGATCCATAACCAGCCGAAGCCGGTATGGGCGAGCAACGGGTCCTCGGGCACGATGACGCGCGCAAGTCCCAGTACCACAAGCATGAACGCGACCGTCTCCACGATCGCGAGCGGCCGGGCGACGGCCGGTGCGACGAAGCGGCGAAAACGCCCGAGATTTCCGAAGGGGTTCGAATGACGCGGCTTCGATGCGTTGCCCGCATGCGATGGGCTGACGGTGTTCACGATCGGCTCCTGATCCGATGGGACTTACGAGCGCGGACGCAGCGGGTTCAGCAGGCCGCCGATCAACGACGTGGCCACACCCGAGAGGCTCGAGCGGCTCCACCCCGTGCGCGTACCCGCAGCACTCCAGACCACGCGTCCCGACGCCGCATCCACGAGTTCGAAGGTTACGCCGGCAACGGGTTCGCCGTCCACGCCGGTCTTGTAGCGCCATTCCTCGACGGCGCCGCTCAGCACGTACTTGACGTGCTGCTCGCGCGCCCAGGCCAGCTTCTTTTCGCCGCTGTCGCGCTGCGCCGTATCGAACATCGCGCTGGACGATTCGTCAGCCGGCGCCATCCGTACCTCGGTCCATCCGTTCGCGCGCAGCACGCCCGCCGCGATGGCCGCTGCATTGCCGCCTGCAGCTGGCGTTTCCGTAAAGTTGACCATCGGCACGATCGCAATCGAATCCTGCGTACCGAGCGCCGGCGCGGCAGTTTGCTTGATCGAGCTGCATGCACCCAGCGCGAGGACCGACATCGCGAGCGAGGCGATCCACTGCAGCGAACGACTCCACCGTTTGTTGTTGCTCATCGAATGACTCCTTGTTGACTCCGTTGACTCTTTTACTGTTTGACTCGTTGACTCTTTACGATTCGAAACCGCCTGGCCGATCGCCGAAACGATCAATAGAACCAGCTATAGCGCGCACCGATCTGCGTCACGGGCGTGCCCTGCCTCGACACGCGCTGATGCTCGAAAAAGAGCGCGGCGTGATCTCCGCCAAAGACAGACCCCGCGAGCCCGATACTGGCGCCCGGCCCCCAACCCTGATTCGAGTCGTGCATGATCCCGACGTCGAGGAACGGACGCCACGCGCGCGTGTATTGCGTACGCAGGTCGTCTCCGAACCCGAAGAAGAGCCCGTATTGTGCGTACGTCTGGGGCATCAGATCGCTCGCGGTGACGGGGCGATTCGCGATAGGCACAAGCCGCGTCACCAGATCGTCGGGGCTGCCGCTCGCGTGATAGTCGCCGCGCGTGCCGACAAGACGCAGTGTGTAGTCCGGATAAGAGGTGCGGATGCGGTAGCTGAGTTCGCCCGATGTCAACAGGCCACTGCCCAGATAGTTGCGGCTTTGGCTATAAAAACGGCTCGCTTCGACAGAGCCCGTCAGCGAAATGCGCTGCGTGACGCGCCACGTGAAATCGCCGATCGCATTGTCTTTCATCCCGCCCACGAAAAGCAGTTGATTCTCGTCGACGGTCTGGTTGCGCCCGAGCCGCAAACCGACTTCGAGCGGCCCGTTGCGGCCAGCCTGCGCGGCGAGCTGCAGCGTATAGAAACTGTTGAGCGCCTCGCGCCGCCCACCGGTGACGGCGAGCATCGAATCGAGGGTCTGTCTGCGCAGACTGAAGGCGAGCGAGCGCTCGGTGCTCGGCACATTGACGAGCTGAGTCTGATCGGTCGATCGCATGAAACGCTGCACGCCCTCGACCCCGATCATGTAGTGCTCTGAAAGCTTGCGGCTCACGGCAAGCGTCTGCTCGACGTAGTCGAGCGGATGCTCCACATGGTTCGTCACCGAGGCGTCGATCGATTGCGGCCACGCCAGCATCGTATCGACGAGACGCGTATGCAGTGCGTCGTCGGCCGGTGCGCCTTCGAGACCGGTAAACGCGAGTTGCTGCGCCTCGGCCGGACGATCGACCGCCGATGCGGCGTCGATACGCTCATAGAGCGGCAAACGCGAGCGCGCTTCGTCGAGCAAGCGCTTCATTTGCGCTTCGTCGTTGTCGGCCAGCGCGATCGCGAGCTGCGAATCGACGGGCTGCGAAAGGCGTGCCGCATACTGCTGGGCGAGCCAGCGCTTGGCGAGCGGATTGGCTTCGCGCGACAACGCCCAGGCAATCGCCACCTCCTTCGCGACGGCATGACGCAAACGCGTGTTGCGAGCCAGCTCGCTGCGATCGAGCGTACCGGGGCCCGGCAAACCGTCGACCGTGCCGAGTAGCGAACGCGACGCCTGCGGCGGATCGGTGCGTTTGTCGCCCGAGAGCAGATCGTCGAGCAGCGCAAGCGACGCGTCGCCGGTCGCAAAGGTGGTCGACAGCGCAACGCGTCGTCCGCGAAGCTCGTCGACGATCTCGGCCGGCAGCGCGCCACGCGTCGCTCGCGTCGATTGCCGCGCGCCGCCCGGGCCGTTCGCGCCGCTCAGCACGTTTCGATCGTGTGCGAGTTGCAGCCACACTTTATGGCGGATCGACCACGCCAGATCGCCCCGCCCCGCCATCTCTTGCGCGTCGGCATACGTCAGCAACCACAGCGGGTCTCGCGAGAGCGAGGCCGACTGACGCCGCAGATAGCCGAGCGCGACCACGGGTTTGTGCAATCGCATCGCGGCAGCGGCCAACGGTCCCCACATCGCGGCGCTCGTGTCTTCGCGGCCCTGCATGCGTCGCAACGCCTCTGCCACTTCGGCGTCGGAGCCGTAGTCGACGAGCATCCAGAGATAAGCCGAGCGCGTATCGCTGTTGGCGCCGGGCAAGCTCAGCGCGGTGCGAAGATCGTCGATCGCTTCGCGTGGCCGCCCTGTCAAACGGTAGTATTCCGCACGCGCGCCCAACACGGCCGGAGATGTCTGCACCGCTTGCCGCTCGTTCGCGTCGAGACTCGCGAGCAGCTTCTCGATGCGCCCCATCGCGCCGGCTTCGGTGTAGTAGTAAATCGCGTCCTGCAGCGCAAGCATGCTGTGATCGCGCCGGAAACGCAGCTCGGCGACACGCCCGGCATCGATCGGATAGGGCTCATAGAAATGCGTCATGTCGCCGAGATCGTCGGGCGTTGCCGCTTTGCCAGCCAGCAGGTGCCGATAGGCCAGATTCGCTTCGTCGTCGCGCTTGAGCAAGCGCGCGAGTTCGCCGTAATTGCGCCAGTACACCGCATCCTTGTCCGTTGCGGCCGCGCCTGCGCCACGCAACGCGGAAAACGCCGCGCGGTAGTCGCCCTTGCGATACAACACGCTTGCCGTGCGCAGCGCGGCATCGACGTCGCGCGGCCGATGCGTCTGCACCGAACGATAAGCGTCGAGCGCAACATCGTCGTGACCCGCGCGCTCGGCCAACTGCCCGATCCGCGTGTCGAGCGCGTCGGCGTTCTTGCCGCGCGGCAGCGAGCGCAAAAAGGCGATGCCTTCGTCCGGGCGCCCCAGCCGTTCGAACGTCGATGTCACCGCGTCGACTTTTTTCAGGTCGCCCGGCGCGGCGCGGGCATCGCGCTCGGCCGCGGCGAGATAGGCCTCGTCGTCGTCCAGCATCGGCGCCATATGCAATACGTTCTGCCAGGCGGCGGGATCGTTGCTGATACGCGCATAGGCAAGCCACGCATGGAGGGCAACCGCCGGATCTCGGTTCCATTGCGCCGATTGCGCGAGACGCTGAGTCCACAGCGCCGAAGCGGGGTTGCGTTCGACCTGCCCTTTCGCGAGCCGCTCGGCGTTCGCCATATCGCCCGATTCGACGAATGCACCGTAGGCGACATCCGCCGGACTGGGCTTGCCCTTGTTCGCATGCTCGTTGTCCGCCGGCGCTGCGGGCGTACTCGCCGCGACGCGAATCACCTCGTAGCCGCCCACGCGCGCGCGCTGCGAGTGCGCGACCGCGCGCATGGACCATTGCGCGCCGTGTGCGGGCAGCGGACCGTCCATATAGGCGTAAGCAGGCTGGGCCGAAACGCCGGGCGTTGGCGCGTCATAGGCTTTCGCATACTTCGCGAGCATTTTCGCGAAACGATCGACCGCATCGGGGCGGTTCGCGGCCCGTGCAAGATTGACGAGTTCGATGAGCGTGGCGGGATCGTCCGCGAGCGAACCGAGATGCGACTCGGCAGCGGCTACGGCGTCGTCCATCAAGTTTCCGGCCCGCAACGCGCCGATTCCCGACAGGAAGCAGCGCCGCGCATCGTCTCGATCGTGCGCGGCGTCCTGCTTGCGGAACCATGCAGCGGCGGCCAGCCGGTATTCGCCGCCTTCGAGCGCATACCGCGCGACATAGGTATCCCATTGCGGCCGGCCCCGCGTATCGGCGCTCGACAATTGCGCGTAGATCTGCGCGGCAAGACGCGGATCGCCGGACGCGGCGGCACGCGTTGCCAGCCACGACAGATCCTTGTCGGCGCGGCCAAGCTTCGCGGCCGCGGCAATGCGAGCACGCCACTCGGCCATTGCGGCGGGACGACGCGCATCCGTGTTCCGCAACGAAAAATAGCGCTGCTCGGCGATGGCGACGCGCACGAACGCGGCCGTGCGACGTGCATCGTCAGAGCTCAGCGTATCGAGGCGGTCGGCCATGCGCTCGGCGTCGTCGGCGCGGCCCAGATGCGCGTATTGCGAAGCGAGCACGGCCATGAACGTCTCGTTGTCGGGTTGCACGCGCGACCACGCTTCCAGATAAGCCACGCTGAGCGAGCTCGGCGAGCCGGTCGCTTCGACGCGTTGCCGAATATCGCCTCGCGGCGTAACCAGATAGAGGGCGCCGAGCACGGCGCCGCTCAGCAGTGCGACAAGCCATGCCGGAGCGATGCGCGGCGTTTCAGCGTTAGTTGAGCTCACTGGAGTCCACCCCGCTCGCAGTCGATCTCGACAGGTCGATAACTCACGTGCGATCCCTCGACGGCCGGCACATCGAAACGGAGCGCGCCGGCGCTGCCCACCGGAGCAAGCGGCTTGCCTGCCACCCGTACCCGGCATGCGCGCGCATCGGCGAGCTTGATGAACGGCTGGTAGTAGCCGCCGAACTCGAAAGCCATACCGTGAGCAGTCCGAACGAAATGTCGCACGAAGCCGTTGGCCTGCTCGATATAAGGCATCGTTTCGCGCGCAGCGCTGTCGAACGTGATCACTGCCGCGCCGTCGTCGATATGGACATAAGTGCCGTCCGGCCCCGGCGCGAAGCCTGTGACCCCAGGCGAGCGTCCGATATCGGGCGTGTCCTTGCCAGGCCAATGCACCTCGCGAACGGCGCCGTTGCCGCGCACGACCCACTGGTCGCGGCCGGGCACGATGCTGCGCGCGACGGCGAACGTACGCCAGTCGAGCACTTTGTCCGTGTAGTCGGTGATATGAACCGGCAAGACAGGCTGCTTGAGCACCGCCGAAAAGATTTCGTCGAGCGCACGCAGCGACGCGATTTTCGTGCCGCTATACATGTGGAAGTAGATATCGATCGGCTTGAAGCGCAGCGGACGCTCGGTCATATCGTAGGTTTCGAGCACGCGCGTGAAACCATAGAACGGACCGAGCCAATCGTTCGTATAGACGTTTTCGTCCTGGTTCGGCGCATAGACTTGATAAGCGCCCGGGCCCTTGTCGACGCCGATCGGCGCGATATTGGTCCAGCTGTTGGCGCGTTTCGTGATGACCGTGTCGCCGCCGTTGATATTCGCAACGCCGGCCTGGACGACCTTTTGCACGACGATCGCCGGCGGCTGGCAGTTGCCGGGCCACTGAAGAACCGCCGTCTTCTTTCCAGGCGGAGCGAGCCGGGTGTCGATATAGTCGATCGAGCCGCGAATCTCGCGATCGATATTGAACTGATAGTGAGGGATATCGAGCGAGAACGCCGTATCGCCGCCGCCCCGGTCGACACGTGTGCCCGTTTTCGCATCGACGAGCGTCCAGTCGAATGGGTGCGAATACGTGTGCGAACCGATCTCGACATAGGGCAGCGCAAACATCTTGCGTGCGATCGCCTCGAGCCGAGGCGATATCGAAGGATAGCGCCCTGCCGGGCCAACCTCGCCCTCGATGACCGAAAGCGTCATCGGCACACGATAACGCGTGAAGATCCGGTCGTAGAGCGCATCGCCCGAATACTCCGCGCCCGGAAATTCGGCGCGCGAAGCGAAGCCGTCGCCATCCACATGCACCATGAACAAGCGCCGGCCATTCTCGGTGGTGACGCTCGGCGAGGGAATGGACCGCAAGCGCAGCGCTGCCGTCAGAAACGAAATGGGCTGTATCGCCCAGCGTTCCTGGTCGATCCCGTTCAGCGGCACGACTGTATACGGGCTCAGCGCGTAGCCGCCCCATGGGGTGATCGCCGCCTGGTCGACCGTCTCGCCGCCTGCCCGCGCGCGCAGCAGCGAACGGCTGTGCGCGCCGACTTTGACACCGGCCACATCGCGCGCCTCGAGCCCTGGATCGATTTCGAAGCCGATCATCGGATCGCGCGACACCACATCGATGTGCCCGGCGAAGGGTCCTGCCACCGGGCTCAGATCCAGTTTTGCGCCGTCGTCGCCGGCCGCATCGAAGCCGAACTGACCGAGCACCGCCACCGGCACGTGGCCTGCGATGCGCGCATCGAGCCAGCGGCGCCAGGCGTCGGCATCGCGCACGCCCGCGCCTTCGAACCATGCCACGACACCGGCGTAGCGATCGGCCGTGACGTTCTCGGGCAAACGAGCGTCGTTGACGTTCGCATACTCGACGTCATAACCCAGGTAATTGAGTGGCGTCGCCAGATCGCGAACGCCCGGCGACAAATCGAGTGTCGACTCGGGCGCGGTGTCCTGAATGACGAGCACCTTGCGCGGCACGACCTCGATTGCGCCGATTCCGACGACATCGCGCGCCTGATCGGTCACGTACGGGGTGACGCCCGTGGCGGCGACTTGCGCGGCTGTGGCACGGCTGCACTCGCGGTCCGTGCGCGGACAGAACTCGAGCGAGACGACGGGCACGCCGCTCGCGCGCATGAACGCCTGAGCCTCGGCCACGCGCCGGGCTCGTTCGGACTCCGAAATATCGGTCGAGCGTGCGGTTTCGTCGTCCCAACCGTGCACGAGAGATGCACCGACGACGGCATAAACGGCGTTGCCATGCGGCGACGCCGCTGCCAGGGCATCAGCCCCGCCAATCAGCAGGCGAGCGTCCGGATGGGCAGCACGAACGGCATCGAACGACCCGATCGCAGCCTTGCTCTCGAGCAGGAAGCCCCGATAGCCGCGCGCCCAGAGCGGCGCGATCTCGTGTGCCACGAACTCGGCGGGATCGGCGGCCGTCGTTGCCGTGACGCGCGCCACCCACACCGTGTGATCGAGCGGCTGAGCCGAGGGCGCGAACCCGGAGGAAGGATCGACGACGACCGCATCGAACGCCTGCAAGGCATCGACAGGCAGGCGCGCGCCATTGAAGAGAGCGACGTTGACGGACGGATAATTCGCGCGCGTGCCGGCGTTGGACACGGCTGCGTCGGCGCCCGCGGGCACTGCCCCCGCCGTCAGACCGGACACCAGAACGAAAGCCGTCGTCAGCCTGCGCACGCAACCCATACCCAAGCTACGCTTCGGTGCGCGGCCTCCCGCACCCCTTCCCCGCCGTGTCTTCAATGCTTGCCCCGTAGCAGTTTTTGTCGAAGCGGGCCGTGATTCGCGCTGGTCGGAGCGCGTCAGCCTTCGGCCCTACCCAATTCCGTTTTCTTCAGACAACAAGACCCCCGCGGAGCGCCGAAACGCTTCTCGCATGCAATCGAGAGTCCGGAGGAATTTATTCCCGCAAGCGAGCAACCGCGCCCGCCGCAAAGAGGCTCAACCAGCCAGCACAGAATCGGGCAAATTCTATATGAGATTCGTCTTAAAAGTAAAACGTTTGTTGCCCGCCCTGGCTCTGTCGTAATTACCAATGAGACCGATATCCGGAGGAAAACGTTTGCGAAAGGATTGTTTGCAAAAATTGCGCATTTGCCTTGTGCGCTATGCCAGACAGCAGTGCGAAGCGCCCGCTGAACCGCGCCGGGCAACGCGCGCCAACGTTTGCGTGCTATTCGAATAGCACGATTTGAGCTTTACAATTGCGGGTCGGACGAAGTTTTTTGGCAAGACATTTCATTGGAATAGTCCGATTTGTCAAAAAAGGACAAGTGCGCCCTATTCCATTTTGCTCTATCGACATTCACTGAGCTCAATCACCCCGACTCGCCGCCGTGCCGGACCGCATTGAGCTTGCGCCAAAGGGTGGTCTTGCTGATACCGAGCATCGCGCAGACGGCTTCGCGATCGCCGGCGCACGCCGCTAGCGCGGCGCGGATCTCATCCGCTTCGACATGACGGCTGCGCTCGCGCAGGGTCGGCGCGCCATCCGCGCCACGATGCCGCCGCGCAAACAATTCGGGCACGATGGCTCGTATCGCCTCGCTTGCGAGCGGTTCGAGTGCCGCATCGGGGCCTTGTGCATCAGCCAACTCAACCGCAATCCGCTCGATTACGTTCTGCAACTCCCGGACGTTTCCCGGCCAGTTGTAGCGGCGCAAAGGATCGCCGATGTCGGCAATCAGGCGCTGAGCCGCTTCGATGCCCCGAACGCGGCCTGCAAGCCGGGGCTCGCGCTGCGCTGCCTGCAGCAACAACTGCGCGGCGAGCGGCAATATATCTTCTATCCGCTCGCGCAATGACGGCAGGGCGATGCTGAGAATATTGAGACGGTAGTAGAGATCCGCGCGAAATGCGCCGCTCGCGAGCGCATCCGTCAACGACCGATGAGTAGCCGCAACGATGCGGATATCGATTCGGGTCGGCTCCGTTGCCCCTAGCCGCACGACTTCGCGCTCTTGCAACACGCGAAGCAACCGGCTTTGCAACGGTAGCGGCATTTCGCCGATCTCGTCGAGAAAGAGCGTGCCGCGATGCGCGGCTTCGATCAATCCAGCTTTGCCGCCCCGGCGAGCACCCGTAAATGCGCCCTCCTCGTATCCGAAGAGTTCGCTCTCGAGCAACGCCTCCGGGAACGCTCCGCAATTGATGGCGACAAACGGAAACTTGCGGCGCGCGCTGAGCCGATGCATGCTCTGCGCCACCATTTCCTTGCCCGTGCCGCTTTCGCCGAGTACGAGCACCGTTGCATCGGATTTTGCGTAGCGGCGCACCAGTGTACGAACGCGCTCCATCGGCCCGCTGTGGCCCACGAGATCCTCGAGCCGATAGCGCGCCGCAAATCGATGCCCAAGTTGCGCCGAACGCAGCGTCCGATCGAGCCGCTCCACCGCGCGCGACTCTTGAAACGTGAGCACCGCCCCCTCGTCAACACCCGCATCGGCAAGTGGCCCGCGATGCACGAGATAGCTGACGCCACGCAGTGTCAGCAATGCGTCGCTATGCGCGTCCGGCAGCGCGGCGACGACATCGGGCGCAAGCGCCGCGAGCGGCTGGCCCACCGCGAGCGCGGGGTCGATGCCCAGCGCCGCGGCGAGCGGCCGGTTGATGGCTTCGACGCGCCCTTGTGCGTCGAGCGCCACGACACCGTCGCGCAGGTGCTGCAACAGGTTGTCGATATGCTGACGGCGCCGGGCTTCGCCGCGTGTGGCCTGGGCCACATCGAGCGCAGTGTCGAACGCGGTGCGCACCGAGGCATGCGAGTAGAGGAACACGGCGCCCATACCCGCCGCCGCGGCGAGGTCGGTCACGAGGCCCGGCCCCACGACGACCTCGACACCCCGCTCGCGCAGTTCGAACACGCACGCCTGCGCATCCTGCGCCGAGCGGTACGACGAAAAGACGATATCGAGGCCGAACGCCGCAACGAAATTACGGATTTCGGGCGGCGTCTCGCCGGAACTCACGAGCGCGACCGACGATGATTGCCTCCGCGCGCGCGACAGCGAATGCATGATGTCGAGCCCCGTGGGGCCGATCTGCACCACGGGAACCGGCACGCGCGTCTTCAGATAGACGGCGTTCGAGCCCCCGGCCACGACGACATCGGGGCGTCGCGAGCCTCCATCCCGCACCTCGCGCACAGCGTCGTCATAGGCGCTCGCGATGACTCGAACCTCGGCGCGCGCCTCGTATTCGCCGACGATTTCAAAGAAGAGTTCGCGCAAGCGGCTGATACCGAACGCCCAGATGACGGGCCGCGGCGGGAGATCGGGTGGAAAATGGCTCGATGGCAAGTTTCGCTGAAACGAAGTCACGGACGGTGCGGCACATTATGAACCTTCGTCATCACGTTTGAAATCTCACATTTCAAATGTGAAATGGACCCCGACCATGGCCTCGAGCGGTTTTTCCGCATAATCATGGTTTTACGCGGTACGACGCGCACTGGCCCGCATCTTGCGTCCTGGCGCACGGATCATACGGAGCGATTCAATTGAACCTGACCACACAGCACTCCAGCAACGCCGGCGCGCGATTTCGCGCAGCGGTCGCCGCCGATGGCCCCTTGCAGGTCGTCGGCGCAATCACGGCTTACGCGGCGAAGATGGCCGAAGCCGTCGGCTTCAAAGCGGTTTATCTCTCGGGCGGCGGCGTCGCGGCCAATTCGCTCGGCATGCCCGATCTTGGCATCAGCACGATGGATGACGTACTCATCGACGCGCGCCGCATCACTGACGCCTGCTCGTTGCCGCTTCTCGTCGATATCGATACGGGTTGGGGCGGCGCCTTCAATATCGCGCGCACCGTCCGCTCGTTCGTCAAGGCCGGGGTGGCGGCCGTGCATATCGAAGACCAGGTCGGACAAAAGCGCTGCGGGCATCGCCCGGGCAAGGAATGCGTGCCGGCCGCGGAGATGGTCGATCGCGTGAAAGCCGCCGTCGATGCGCGCACAGACGACAGCTTCGTCATCATGGCCCGCACCGATGCCGCAGCTTCCGAAGGGCTCGATGCGGCGATCGAGCGCGCCGTCGCCTATGTCGAGGCCGGCGCCGACATGATCTTTCCCGAAGCGATGAAAACACTCGACGACTACCGGCGCTTCAGGGATGCGGTCAAGGTGCCGATTCTCGCGAACCTGACCGAATTCGGCTCGACGCCGCTCTTCACGCTCGAAGAGTTGAAGACGGCCAATGTCGACATCGCGCTTTATTGCTGCGGCGCCTATCGCGCGATGAATGCGGCCGCCCTCAACTTCTATGAGACGCTCATGCGCGACGGCACGCAAAAAGCTGTCGTATCGACGATGCAAACGCGCGCGGATCTCTATCACTATCTCGGTTACCACGCGTATGAGGACAAGCTCGACGCACTATTCGCCGCCAGCAAGCCATCGAAGCATTCGGAGACAAAATCATGAGTGAAGCAGGCAAGGAAGCCCCCGCGACAGGTGCATTCAAGCCCAAGAAATCGGTTGCCCTGTCTGGCGTGAGCGCCGGCAGTACCGCCCTTTGCACGGTCGGTCGCACCGGCAACGATCTGCACTATCGCGGCTACGACATACTCGATGTCGCCACTGCATGCGAATTCGAGGAAATCGCTCATCTGCTCGTGCACGAGCAATTGCCGACCAAAGCCGAACTCGCGGCGTACAAGACCAAGCTCAAGGCGCTGCGCGGGCTGCCCGCGAGCGTAAAGGCCGCGCTCGAATGCGTGCCGGCCAGCGCGCACCCCATGGATGTCATGCGCACAGGCGTATCGGTGCTCGGTACCGTATTGCCCGAAAAGGACGACCACAGCGCAGCCGGTGCCCGCGACATTGCCGATCGCCTGATGGCCTCGCTCGGCTCGATGCTGCTCTACTGGTATCACTACTCGCACAACGGCCGGCGCATCGAAGTGGAAACGGACGACGATTCGATCGGCGGCCACTTCCTGCATCTGCTGCATGGCAAGACGCCGAGCCAGTCGTGGGTGAACGCGATGCACACCTCCCTGATTCTTTACGCCGAGCACGAATTCAATGCGTCGACGTTTGCGGGCCGAGTCATCGCCGGCACGGGCTCGGATATGTATTCGGCCATTACCGGCGCGATCGGCGCGCTGCGCGGGCCGAAGCACGGCGGCGCGAACGAGGCCGCGTTCGAGATTCAATCGCGCTACCGGACACCCGATGAGGCCGAAGCCGATATCCGTCGCCGCGTGGAAGCCAAGGAAGTGGTGATCGGCTTCGGACATCCGGTCTACACGATTTCCGACCCACGCAACAAGGTCATCAAGGACGTGGCGAAGCAGCTTTCGGACGAAGCCGGCGACACGAAACTCTTCGATATCGCCGAGCGCCTCGAAAGCGTGATGTGGGACGCAAAGAAGATGTTCCCGAACCTCGACTGGTTCAGCGCCGTGTCGTATCACATGATGGGCGTGCCTACCGCCATGTTCACGCCGGTTTTCGTGATCTCCCGCACTTCCGGCTGGAGCGCGCATGTCATCGAGCAACGGATCGACAACAAGATCATTCGTCCGAGCGCGAATTACACCGGCCCGGAAAACCTGACGTTCGTGCCAATCGAAAAACGCCGATGAACACTGCCTTTCGCAAACCGCTGCCCGGCACCGAACTCGACTACTTCGACGCGCGCGCCGCCGTCGATGCGCTCGTGCCCGGCGCCTACGACACGCTGCCTTATACGTCGCGCGTGCTCGCCGAGAACCTCGTGCGCCGGTGCGAGCCCGCGCTGCTCGAGGCCTCGCTCATGCAGTTGATCGAACGCAAGCGCGAGATCGATTTTCCGTGGTTTCCCGCGCGTGTCGTCTGTCACGACATCCTCGGCCAAACCGCGCTCGTCGATCTCGCGGGGTTGCGCGATGCAATCGCGGCACGCGGCGGCGACCCGGCCGCGATCAATCCCGTCGTGCCGACTCAGCTCGTCGTGGACCATTCGCTCGCCGTCGAATGCGGCGGCTTCGATCCCGATGCGTTCGCCAAGAACCGCGCCATCGAAGACCGCCGCAACCAGGATCGATTCCATTTCATCGACTGGACGAAGCGTGCCTTCCGTAACGTCGACGTGATCCCGCCCGGCAACGGCATCCTGCATCAGATCAATCTCGAACGGATGAGCCCCGTGGTGCAGGTGCGCGACGGTGTGGCGTTTCCCGACACACTCGTCGGCACCGATTCGCATACGCCGATGGTCGATGCGCTGGGTGTCATCGCGGTTGGCGTGGGCGGGCTCGAGGCCGAAAGCGTCATGCTGGGACGCGCCTCGTGGATGCGTCTGCCCGACATCGTCGGCGTCGAGCTGACGGGCATGCGGCAACCCGGTGTCACGGCTACCGATATCGTGCTGGCGTTGACCGAGTTCCTGCGTCAGCAGAAGGTCGTGTCCGCGTATCTGGAGTTCTACGGCGAAGGCGCATCGCGCCTCACGCTCGGCGATCGCGCAACGATTTCCAACATGGCGCCCGAATACGGCGCGACGGCCGCGATGTTCTACATCGACGATCAGACGATCCGCTATCTCGAGCTGACCGGCCGCGACCAAGCGCTCGTGGCACTCGTCGAAACGTACGCCAAGACCGCGGGCCTGTGGGCCGACGGCCTGCGCAGCGCGGCCTACGAACGCGTTCTCAGCTTCGACCTCTCGAGCGTCACCCGCAACATCGCGGGACCGTCGAACCCGCACAACCGGGTGCCGACGACCGAGCTCGTCGCACGCGGTATCGCCGCGAAGGTCGACGACGAACCCGGCAAAATGCCGGACGGTGCCGTCGTCATCGCCGCCATTACGAGCTGCACGAACACCAACAATCCGCGCAACATGATCGCGGCCGGCCTCGTCGCGCGGAACGCGAACCGGCTCGGACTGATACGCAAGCCCTGGGTCAAGACGTCGCTGGCACCCGGATCGAAGGCCGTGACGCTCTACCTCGAAGCCGCAGATCTGCTGCCGGAACTCGAGCGCCTCGGCTTCGGCGTGGTGGCCTACGCGTGCACATCGTGCAACGGCATGTCGGGTGCCCTCGATCCGGCGATTCAACGCGAGATCGTCGAACGCGATCTCTTTGCCACAGCCGTGCTGTCGGGCAACCGCAACTTCGATGGCCGCATTCATCCCTATGCGAAGCAGGCGTTTCTGGCCTCGCCGCCACTCGTGGTGGCCTACGCCATTGCAGGCACCATCCGCTTCGATATCGAAAACGATGCGCTGGGCGTCACACCCGACGGCCAGCCCGTGACGTTGCGAGACCTCTGGCCCAGCGACGAGGAAATCGAAGCCCTGGTCTCGTCGAGCGTGAAGCCAGCGCAATTTCGTCAGGTGTACGAACCGATGTTCGCGCTGTCCGTGGAATCGAACGATGCCGCCGCGCCCCTGTACGACTGGCGCCCCGACAGCACCTATATCCGGCGTCCGCCGTATTGGGAAGGCGCGCTTGACGGCCAGCTCACGCTGGCGGGCATGCGGCCGCTCGCCGTACTGGGCGACAACATCACGACGGACCACCTCTCGCCGTCCAATGCGATTCTCCCGACGAGCGCGGCCGGCGAGTATCTCGCCAAGATGGGCCTGCCCGAAGAGGACTTCAATTCGTACGCCACGCACCGCGGCGACCACCTGACGGCACAACGCGCCACGTTCGCGAATCCGACGCTCAAGAACGAGATGGTCGTCGAAAATGGTCGGGTCAAGGCGGGCTCGCTTGCCCGCATCGAACCCGAAGGCATGGTGACGCGCATGTGGGAGGCCATCGAAACTTATATGGCGCGCAAACAACCGCTCATCGTCATCGCAGGTGCCGATTACGGGCAGGGATCGTCGCGGGATTGGGCCGCGAAAGGCGTGCGGCTGGCGGGTGTCGAAGCAATCGTCGCCGAGGGATTCGAGCGAATTCACCGCACCAATCTCGTCGGCATGGGCGTGCTGCCGCTCGAGTTCAAGCCGGGCGTCAACCGCAAGACGCTCGGTATCGATGGTACGGAGACATTCGATGTCATCGGCGAGCGCACGCCGCGTTGCGACCTGTCGCTCGTCATCCATCGACGGAACGGCGAGCGCGTCGTCGTCCCCGTGACGTGCCGGCTCGATACGGCGGAAGAAGTCTCGATCTACGAGGCAGGCGGCGTGCTGCAGCGTTTCGCGCAGGATTTCCTCGAATCGGCGACGGCGGCGCCGGTCTGAGCCAGACCATCGATGCAGTGCATTGGGCAGTACCGGGCCGAGCGGCCCGGTACCGTCGATCTTCTCAGGACACTTTTATTCATGGCTCACGCACCGCAAATCAAGATTGCCGCAACGTATATGCGCGGCGGCACGAGCAAGGGCGTATTTTTTCGTTTGGAAGACTTGCCCGAAGCCGCGCGCGTTCCGGGCCCGGCGCGCGATGCGTTGCTGTTGCGGGTGATCGGCAGCCCCGATCCTTACGGCAAGCAGATCGATGGCATGGGCGGAGCAACATCGAGCACGAGTAAAGCCGTCATCGTCTCGAAGAGCACCCGCGCCGATCATGATGTCGACTACCTCTTCGGACAAGTGTCCATCGATCGCCCTTTCGTCGATTGGAGCGGCAACTGCGGCAATCTCTCCGCAGCCGTCGGTCCGTTTGCGATTGCGAGCGGGCTGATCGATGCGCAACGCGTGACAAGCGACGGTATCGCGACGGTTCGCATCTGGCAGGCGAACATCGGCAAGACCATCGTCGCGCATGTCCCGATGACAGGCGCCAACGTGCAAGAGACAGGCGCGTTCGAGTTGGACGGCGTGACTTTTCCGGCCGCCGAAATCGAGCTTGAATTTCTCGATCCCGCAGCCGAGGAGGAAGGGGCCGGGGGCGCGATGTTTCCCACGGGCAACGTGGTCGACGATCTCGACGTGCCGGGCCTCGGCACCTTGAAGGCGACGATGATCAATGCCGGTATTCCGACCGTCTTCGTCGATGCCGCGGCGATTGGTTATACGGGTACGGAACTACAAGAAGTCATCAACGGCGACGCGAAGGCACTGGCGATGTTCGAGTCGATTCGCGCGCAAGGCGCGTGGCGTATGGGGCTCATCGCGACGCCCGAGGACATTGCGAAACGTCAACATACCCCGAAGATCGCGTTCGTGGCCAAGCCCGCGGATTACACCGCGTCGAGCGGCAAACGGGTGGCGGCCAGCGACATCGATCTGCTCGTGAGAGCGCTGTCGATGGGCAAGCTGCACCACGCGATGATGGGCACCGCCGCGGTGGCGATCGCAACGGCGGCGGCAGTGCCTGGCACGCTCGTCAACCTCGCGGCGGGCGGCGGCGAACGCGATGCGGTGCGCTTCGGTCATCCGTCGGGCACGCTGCGCGTGGGCGCGCAGGCTAGCTGCCGAGATGGCGAGTGGGTCGTCACCAAGGCGGTCATGAGCCGCAGTGCGCGCGTGTTGATGGAAGGATGGGTGCGCGTGCCGGAAGCGGCGTGATCGGTTCGAGGCTCGCACGCTAACTTCGGTTCGAAGGACATCTGTTCGCGCGGCCGATCGTGAGGGCGGACCGAGGCGTCAACAATGTCCACCCCTCCACTTTCGTGCGGGTCCCCCATGTCCATCGCTCCTCCTTGTCCAACACGCCTTGGGCCAGGCTTGGCCGGATGCATCAGCCAGACGACAAGCAGCACGGCAGAGCCGGCAATCCATTCGAAACCCATGCAGCAGTCGAGCGCTGCTATCGGAGGCTTGGCGGCGCTGGGACAGGCGCGTCATCGCCCAGGGGAAGAAGCGGCGATCGTGCGAGGGCCTATGGTCGTATTCGCCACCGCGTCGGGAGGCGGCGCGTCCGGCGCAAACAATCCACCGCTGTCTGACGCCGACATTCGGGCAAGAGCCGTTCGCGAATTGCTGCATTTGGAAGGCGCCGTGTCGAAAGAGGCGCTGGCGGCAAAAGAAGAGGAAATCCGCGATAGACAACGGCAACGCGAAGTCGATCCGGATGTCGAGTTCACCGCGCACAAACCTGACGTAGCGAACCCATCGCCCGTTTCTGTACCTCGCGCCATCGCCAACGCACTGCACTCCGGATTCGAGGGCGCGCGGCGTCTCGCTCGCGATGCCCGCTTCGCGCCTCGTACGGCTTGGGCCATGTGAGCGAACAGTTCGCTGCGATCCACAGAATTGCGACCTTTCTCATCGCGCGGACCCCGTACGGGCCGTTACGATAAGGACCGTTATAGCCGGAGACCGACGATGGCAACGGTAGAACGTTCATTACGAAGGCTGGTCGAAAAGTGGCTCGGTCCGGTGGACTCCGCTCGGGTGAGCGCCCGCCAAGTGCCCTCCCGCTCGCCGCGACCGAGCCGCTGTGTGCGTGTCCAAGCGGACCGCCCAACGGGTACCGTCACGCTCCTCGTGTTTCGCCATCCCGATGGCAACTGGCATGTCTTTCCTCCTCAGCCAGCACGGCCCGCCATGAATGCGTGGAGCGTTTCCGCATAAAAGCCATCGTTCATTCGCGCTGCAACATCGTTGTTCGTTCCATCTCACCGTGCGTCTCTCTCCTCGGCATACGATCGGAGCCCTTCCACCAGGAGGTTTCGATGCCGATTTCCGCTGCCGATGGCGCCAATGGCCCGCCAGACCCGAAGCCACTGCCCCCGATAACGCATTCGCGCGCCGGTGACGATGCGCCGCCCGCTCCCCGGCGACAAGCGCGGGCTTCCCATGAACTGGGCGGGCTGACCAGACGCGGTGCCGATGACGGAACGCATCAACGTAGACGGCTGTTCCGCATCAGAAGCGCAGAATCCCAAGATGCGTCGCGCGAATTCGAGGGCGGCGACCCCGGCGCGCCGAGGAACGAAATCGTTCGCGCGGTGGATGGTGCGGTAGCCGAGCTAGCGGCGACCGGCGCCGTGGCGGAGCTCGGCGGGAGCCTCGCTCAAATCGAGGTCGCGCTTGCCCAACTGCGAAATTCGCTGCCGCCCGGGCTCGCCGAAATGTTCGATTCCGGCGCTCTCGAAACCATGGGGGACCTCCTCGCTGAAAGTGACAAGCTGCTCGAGGCCATTCAACGCGCCGGGCTGCTCGACGAACTCGAAGAACTCATGGCAGCCGTGGCTGTGGAGCAGATCGCACCCGCGCATGAAGGCGCTGAGGAGTCCGAACAACGCAGCCTCCTTCGGCGCGCGTGGGCTTCGCCGCTTGTCCGGGTAATCGCACTGGCTGTCGTCGCCACCGGGCTGAAGACCGCCGCATGGTATGGGCTGCCGTCTGTATCGGATGACGCGGTGCTCGCGTCCATCGGCTTCGGGGCGTTGGCGCACCCGGTTCTCAGAAAGGTGGTAGCCACAACGGCGAAAATACTCGGTAGTTGGCTGATCGCGCTGACCGAGTATATTCCGTTCACCGCCGCCACCACGATTGCCGACAAGAACGACATCCACCTCGCCAAGTTCCGCGGGATTCTCCAACCAATCGACCTCGGCGCGTTCCTCGGTGCTGCCGCGCTGCTCGATAACGAAAAGATCCAAACGCACCATTTGGTCGGCTTCACCATCGTCATCATCGGTTCGGCGCTTGCCAACTGGCCCGACAAGGAATTGCCAGCGCTCGAGCGCATGCTGCGCGACGCGGCGAAACCCGATTCGGCGATGTCGAAGGGTCTCGCATCGCTTCGTGAACATACGCCCGTATTGAAGAATAAAGATCCGCGCGAGTCGCGTAGTCGATTGCGCGCCCGCGAGGCCGAAGCACTCGCGCTCGCCGAGTATTTGGAGGCGGATGTCACCACACAACTCGAGTCGCTGAAAACCGCGTTGCAAGGCGCACTCGCCTCGTGCGAGCAAGCGGTGACGGCCGGTGCGGATAGCGAGCAGACGAAACAGGAAGCGGCGCTCGCCGGCCAACTGAGAAAAGTGGAGAACATGTTGGCAGCCGCTCCCCGCCTCTCTGCCCAGTTGGAAGAGCTGGCTGGGGCGGCAGGCGAGCAATCGGAACAGAAAGCAAAGCGCATGAAGACTCTCTTCAATCGCGCGTGGTGGATCGCGCAAGGCGCGGCTGCTACCGCGGCAGTCGTCTTCATGGTAAAGGACGATCCAATGGCGGCCGCGGTGAGCCTGTCGGCCGGCGCGACGGGTATCAAGACGCTCGCGTGGTACAAGCACACGACCAAGAAAGACGAGGAACTGCTTCCGGCGAAGCTTACGCCGAAGGATCCCGAGCGGCTCGACCTTGCGTACAAGATCGCCCGCGTTTTCTATAGCTGGCGCATCGCGTTCTTCGAATACATCGAGTTGACGATCGCCAATGGCGAGGCAGACGTCGTTCCAGTGCGCGGCGCAATCGAGGGCGCCGACGCGCTATGGACGACGGCATTCTTATCGATGGTGAAAGGCACCGAAGTCCAGCTGAAACAGCTCTCCGGGCTGCTGTTGTCGGCATTCGGGATCTGGATTGCGACCCGGTGACACCGCACGAGCGCCGGGCGCTGACAGCCGCGAGCTGCGCGCCGGCGGTCCAACGCGCACATGCCCTGTGCATGCGCGGAAAGCCAGCGAGGCATGCGCAGGACGTTCGTTCGCGGCCTTCGGTTCGCACCTCAGCACATAAATTCGCTCACGCGGCGAGCTTTTGCAGCCTTCGGACTATCTTGCGTTGCTCATGCTCGGTGCTTTGCGGCACCGCAAGACAGGCCGTTCAACGCAGTACATGAGGAGAACGATGGAGCTTCGCCGCGCCAGCTTATCCGATGAAACACCGGTTCGCGCGCTCGTTCATGCCGCCTACGCGCGCTGGATTCCCGTTGTCGGTGCACGCCCCGAGCCGATGGGGCGCGACTATGCTGCCGTATTGCGCCACCATGACGTTTGGGTCCATTGCACGCGTGACAGGGGCATCGAGGCAATGCTGGAACTGGTCGAGGCCCCCGATCATCTGCACATCGCCAACCTCGTCGTATCGCCCGAGCAACAAGGCGAGGGGATCGGCAGCGCGCTGCTGCGGTTTGCCGAAAACCAGGCGCGGCGATTGCAAATTCCCGAACTGCGTCTTTGCCTGAATCGCGAGATGACGTCAAACCGGCGCCTGTACGAGCGCCGGGGCTTCGGACTCACGCATGTCAGGCGGATTGACGGACTGGAAATCGTTTTCATGGCGAAGCCCCTCCCCTTTTCGGGGACGGATCGACTTCAATCGGGATTTGCGCTCGAATCGCCATTGGTTCGCTCCGCGGTATTTGATCCACCAGGCGCGGTGTAAAGTTCTACTACCCACTAGGCAGCAGGCGAAGCAATCATGACCCAGATCACCCGCAAAGTTGATGTCGGAACGCAAATCGGCGAGGCCGCGACGGGTGCCGACAAGGTCCCGCAACAGCGCGTGCCCACTTCCCGGCCGCAAAGCCATGCCCTCGCACCGATCGCGAGCGGCGGTGCCGAGTCAGCCTCTCGAGCGGACTCCACCGCCCGTGCCAGTACTTTCAGGTATGCGGCTGCGGGCGGACAGGGCGGCGCATCCGATGCCGCCGGCTTTGCGCGAGCCGCGTCAAGCGTGCGCCATATGGCCGCCCTCCAGCCCCTGATAGCGGAAATCGTCGAGTCAGCCAAGGCAAACGCGGGATCCAAATCCGGCGGGTCGCTCGAACAGCATTACCAGGCGCTGGAAACAGTCGCCGCCAGCGTAGCGAAATGGCCACCTCTGGATGCGGACAAGGGGTTGCGCGAATTGTTGCTGGCGTATCTCGACATGCCGCAGGCAGACCAAACCTCGCTTGGCGTGGCGATCAACACTGCTTACGAAAAAGCATTCAGTGCGCTGGGGACACAGCTAGCCAATCAAGTTCATTCCGCGCAATCTTTTGTAGACAAACTGGGGAAACTGAACGACGAAACCCGTTCATGGCCCGGTCTCGCGCGCGGAGTCGCCATCGCGACATTTCTCGAAGGGGTTGTGGACCGTCTCAAGACCTTTCCGCCCGATGAACTGGCGGAAGGCCATCAGCTTCTCTCCGACACGATCACTTCGTCCCCGCGCTGGGTCGCTGAAGGCGCGGATGAGAAACTCTGCAAGCTGGAGGCAAACGAACTGCTGCCCCCCAAGGTCAAAGCCGCATTCGAAGACGGAGAACGACTGGCGAAAGCCGCCGGGTCGATCGTCGATGTGGCGAGCCTGCATGGGCTGCTTCTCGAGCCCGGTATCGCTGGGCCGGATGTTCCCCACGATCTTCTGGGGCTCGCACGCATGAGTCAATACGACGGCAACTTCCATTTGCCGGGACGACTGCGGCCCGACCCTTTAGCCGTGCTCGCCACGCGAGTCGGTTCCTTTACGACGATGGAGGCAAATCAACATGCCTTCGCCGACATCTTCGACAAGGTCGACACAGTTCAGCCGCCGAACCAGCGCATCGCCTCGCTCATTGCGCTTGCAGGCGCCGCGAGCCAGCTCCCCGATCCCGTGCGCGAGCAGGGCTATATGCGCGTACTGAATACGGTGTGCACGTTGCGAGCGAATCAGGAAATCAACTCCGAACAACAGGCACTGGTACTCAAGGCACTGCATCGAGCGATCACGCAACATGCGGGGGGCGACGCCGGGCCCGCCGAACAAGCCGCATTGCACGCTTTGCGCGAGGAAATCAGGTCCCGCTACGACCTGGTGGCTTGAGGTACTCGAGGACAACCGCCCGCCGCCATCTCAGGCGGGCGGCATTCCCCCCCGCTCGATCCCGACCGAGTGCGAGAAATAATAAACACAACAAATCAATTGAAATCACCGCCATTTTACGAAAAACCATTTTTTACGATATCACCGGTTTTTCGTTAAATTGAAGCCAGCTTCGCAAAAGAACAAGCAAGAACACATCCGTGTCATAAAGTTGAATCCAAGAAAACGGATTGTTTGCACACTTTATTCATCGGTCGCCTTCATCGACTGTTTTCATCAGCCATTTAATGGACTGGCTGGCAGTTTTCCCCGCCTTCTCGGATATCGGCTGCTCAACGGCGCCGCATTTGAGCGCAGACGGGAAATTTGCCGGACAGCCAGCCCACGACTACGAAATATCAGAGTCCGGGCTTTTTCATTGCTCGCTAAATTAGCGTATTGGGCGCGGTAAGGAGGAGAGTTTGAGAACCATCAAGAACATCCAGCACAGTCTGCTGATGTTGGACCGCGGTCAGCGTTGCCTGCCTGAATTCGTCGAGCGTTCTTCGACCGCCGGACGATCCGCCATCGTCGACGCACTATCGGCGGCAAACGGCCCCGACCAGCGCCGGCTGGTCATCGCCGCGACGATCGGCACCATTGGCTTCGACTCGGTCTGCTATTGGCGATTTGCGCGCACGGGCGACCTGATGACCCGCGCGCTTTACGTGCGGGAGTTTTCCGCCCCCGAGTGGCCGGACCACTACATCCGCGAACGCTATATCGAGATCGATCCACGCATTGCATTCGCATGCCAATGCGAATGGCCATTCATATGGGACCTGGGCACGCTCGCGCAAAATCCTGCCGGGAGCCAAGCGAATATCGATGTCGTGCGTCTGCACAACCTCGTCGACGATTGCGATCGCGCGGCCTTGCGAAGCGGTATCACGCTCGCACTGTCCAATCCGCGCAGCTCGTTCCAAAGCGTCATCAGCTTCAGCGCCGCCAACGCTTCGCGGCATTGGATCACCGACCGCGTAGTCGGGCAGGCCTACGCCGTTGGGCTCGCGTTGCATGAATTCGTCTTGATGCACGCCCCGTCTCTCGACGAAAGCGCACCGACCAAACCGATCACCCAGACCCAGCGCAGGATTCTCGCGGCGCTGACACAGGGCCTGAGCGACAAGGAAATCGCCGATTTGCTCGGTACTTCGGCGTACAACGTCGATTACCACCTGCGTCAGCTCAAGCGCCGCTATGGTGCGCAAAACCGTGTGCATCTCGCCTATCTCGCCGGATGTCGCGACGACTGGCGGCGCGACGGCAGCGGACAACGGACCGTCGTTCGCGCAACGGCGGCCGCTTCGAACGCCGCCCAGACCTCGACCGTGGCATGAGTGTGACAGTGCCGGCCGCGTTTTTCGGTTTTTAAGTCACTACATCGCATCGGTGTAAGTCACTACATTTCGCCCAACTATAGTCAGCTTTTCCGTAGAGGCCAGCCGGTCAGCATACATCGCTGACCGGAAACGTCTCCGCGGGCATAACTGATCCGGTTATGGGAGAGGCGAAATGGGCTGGATAATCAATCCGCGACACGGTTTGCTGCCGCCGGGCGATGGGGGACAGTCCCCGGCCGATGTGCCACTGCGCAATAACCGCGTGCCGAACGATCCGCTACCGCTTGCGCGGACAGTCGGCGCGGTACTCGGTATTCCGCGGCGAGACGAACACGACACCGATACAGCCCACCCTTCGCCCGCGACCGTAGCGAGCGAACGCATGCGTCGCTTCGCGCGGCCGAGCGGCAAGACCGTTTCGAACGCGTTCGGCGGCAAGCGAACCGTATTGCCCACGCCGGCAAGTCCCGACTTCACGCTCGACGACGACGATCTACGCACGGCGAAGGCGCCCCGCGGCCAAAAGGTCGTCGATCGGCAACGCGGGCAAAACGCACGCGCCCTGGTAGGGGATGTCGACGAAAACGCGCCGGACGGCCCAGGGATTTTCGCCAACCGGACCGCGGCCGCGACTTACATCACGAATTCGTTCGATCATGGATCATTGCGAGAACGTCGACAGGCCTACGATTTCGCGCAGGAAATTCTCACTACATTCGCGTACGACGATCGGGCCGAGGCGCCCTATCTCAAGGCAATCCTTACGGCGCGCGCGCTCGTCGCGGTGTCCGGCGGCGATCTGACGTCGGCGCGCGACGCGTTTCGCGCGCTCTCCGGCAGGTCGGTCAATCCCGACGACGACACATTGCGCCAAGCGTTTGCGTTGCAATGCGAGCTTGCGCTCGATCCCAATGGGTTCGAAGCGTTGCTCGACGCCGCGCCCGGCACGGTGCCCGCAATCGAGGGATTGACGAAGACGGAACAACGCATCCATAGCGACGCCCATATCGAGACCCTTCGCGCGGCACATCGTCTGTTGGCCACCTGGCCTCACGATCGCCTGAAGCCGCGTAGCCTCGAAGAACTCCACATCATCGTCAATGGCGTCTTGCCCGAAGAAGAGCGCAGCAATTTCTTGTGGTTCGGCTCGACCGTGGACAAACCGGTGAAGGAAGCGCTGCATTCCGAACCGTTCGCGTTGCGGGCATTTGCGGCCGGCGTCATGCTGTCGCGAGACCCTCGGGCAACCCCGCCCGCGGCGTTGCGCACCGCGTACTTCGCATTCCGAAACAATATCGGCGAAGAGGACCTGCCGAAAATTCAGTCGCGGACCTTCCGCATCGTCGAGCAGGCGCAGCTTCACACCCGAAATGCCAAAGCCGAATCGTGGCTCAAAGAACTCGGCAGCGCTTTCACCAGCGATTTCCATGACCTCCATCCTGACCGCAAAGCAAAGGACACGCCGTTTGCGGCATTCGAGATGGGTACCGCCGGCGTTTTTCTCGATCATCCTGACAAGGATTTCGGGCAGGCACACGCGATCGATGTCGTTCTCACGGCGCTGAACGACGTGATTGTCAGCGAGCCACCGCGCATGCCAGGCGAAATGCCGGACCCGAACATCGTGCGGGCGGCGGTTCGGGCGGCGGTGCTTCGGCGCTGGAAAGAAAAAATTACCGCGAAAGGCTGGCGCGACGATATGCCCTTCGGCCGCGCCGACCGCAAAAAGATCATGCGCGATGTGGCGGAGTCGCTCAACCTCGATCCCAAGTTCGTGCTTCGTCATCGCCGCGATTTCAAAGTGCCGCCCAAGGTGAATGCGTTTAGCCTCGATGCCTGGGCGACCGAGGCCGGTGCGGACAGAAATCAGATCATCGCCCGCAGCCATCGCTCGCATGCGACGGTCGGCAACGCGCCCAAGACGTTGGGCGAATGCCTCGACCGCATGAAACGGATGCGTAACGATGGACATCGCCCACCCAAAAACGCGCAGGGAAACTTCGATCTGTTGCACGAGTTCGTCGAGCACATCCCACCGACCTGGGGGCTGCGCGCGAGTCTCGAGCGCTCCCGTGGCATCAGCACGCTGCCTACCGCCAACTCCGGCCAGAACTATGGCACCGACGCGCTGCCGGTTTCCGCCGCGCTGCTGCCGGACCTCGCCTATGTGGACGGAAGGACGAGCTTCATCGAAATCGGCTCTTCGGCGCATACGGGCCAATTGATCATCGGCAGCGCGAAAAGGCGGAACGTGAGCGCTGGCATGGGCGCCTACGTCGGTGTATCGGACGGGATCGTCGTGGCCAGCATCAACGGCGGTGTGTCGGCCGGCAGCGAAAACGTGCTCGAAACCGGCGTGGTATTTCGCGCTCGCCTCGAGCATCTGGACGATCCGACCAACAACACCGCATGGCGTCAGACCATTCAGCACCTCATCAAAACGATCTCGACGAGCGGGCAAGACGGTGCAATGCCCGAAACGAGCGAGCAGATGTTGATGGCGATAGTCGACGAGTTCTACAAAGATCCGAACTTGTCGGTGAACTGGATCGAGCGCGACGCATCGACGAAGTACGCAACGGCCGGCGCCTCGGCGGGCCTGCGGATCGCCGATCCGCAAGGCAACAAGGCCGGCGTCTTCCTGTCGGGTAGCGCCACCGCGTTTCGCTCGTCCGAAGCGCGCGAGGACACGACCGGCAATCAGACCGTCAGCACAAATGGGCGGGGACAAGGCCGCGCGGTCAATGCCTCGGCCGCCGCCGTTCTCAGCTTCGAAGCGATCGAAGCGGGTCTCGGGCCGATCGCATCGACATCGGTGCCGAGCCTGCCGATGGCCGCGGTCAGTACCACTCTTTTCAAGAAGTCGACGCACTCGGTTCTGCGCGGTTTTTACGAAGATGGCCGGATCGTCCCCGAGAAAACGTTCCTCGACACGGAATTCAGTCGTCCGAAGGATTTTCTTGCCTATGTCGATAACAACAACGAGGAATGGCGTGAAGCGCTCGGCTCTCAGCGCGAGCTCGACAAGTTCACGACGAAGGTGAAGCTGTCCACCGTGCAGGGCAACAGACAATGGGGCGAACGGCGTCAGTTGACCCATGAGGCCGCCGATCGGATCAACGCGCTCATGAGCGTGCTGCGCACCTATGAGCGCAGCACGCTGGCGCTGGGCCCGAAAGACGCGAGGGTGGTCGCCGATATCAAACGCAAGCTCGCCGTCGAACTGGAAAATCCGGCGAATTTCCGACCGCTCCTGCTCTACGCTTACGAGAACAATTCGGTCGCGAAAACGCGTGGACTCAATTTCCTGTTCGTGGCCGCCAAGACCACGTCCGTGAGCGGCGAGCGCGAAATCGCCTTCGTTCGCGCCCGTCATCCCCATTCCACAACGACCTCCGCCGATCGAGAGGACGCATCGGTACGTCCTCCGCAATAGCGGATGCGCTTCGTCTCATTGCGATGCAGTTGGTGCACGACTTCACTCCGTTGAATCGTTTGCACCATTCAATAACAAATCGGACCGGAGGTGGTGCACTGCCGCGAACGGGTGTACGCGATCGCGAACGACACGTTCGTGTTCGACCGGAATCACCGCACGCTACCGCGCAAGTTTCGCGGGCTTGCCGAGGCCGAGCTTTTCCATGGCTTCATGCGCATCGATGACCATCGCCGAAATTTCACCGATGGTCGCGCGCAATTCGGTGGCGCGCGCGCGTATCTGCTCGTACGCTTCGTTTTCCGTCAGCCGATGCGCTTCGACGAGCACGCGAACGGCCCGCTCGATCTGCCGACGCGCCTTGATCGCCTCCTCCAGCTTCACGACCTTGTTTTGCAGCCGCTGCTGATAACGTGAAGCCGCTCGCGCGAGAACCAGGGTGCTGAGAATCCCGGTTGAACGATAAGGTTTCGTAATGACACCATGCGCCTGCGTATCGAGCAGCATTTTCAGCGCGGTGGGGTTCTCGTAGTCGGACAATGCGATCAACGTTGCCGGCGTATCGGCCGCGCTCCAGTGCCCCGTGCTCCGCGCCTCCGGTCCGACGAGGAAAAACACGGCGTCGACATCGCCCGGCACCTGCGCCGGAAACGGCCATATCGCCCGCAACGGACAGCCGAGCCGCCGCAGTTGCTCTTCGAGAATGCTGCGGTCTTCGCCGGGCGGGTGAATCACGAGTACACGCAGCGTGCGCAGATCGTCGAAGAGCCCGCGAGCCCATGCCGTCATGCCCGCCCTCCATCGAGCCAGAACTCCGAAAATCCGTATGAGATCAGATAGGGATCCGGCTTCACTGGCTTGGGGCTTTCCCAAACGATATCGAACGAGCCGTCCGGTCGGCAAACGGCAATGCGCGGCGTAAGAATCGCGTGGTTGTTCTCCGGATCGATCCGGAGCAAGCCCTCGGGCGAATCGAACTCGACACCGTGAACGGCGTCGACGAGCTTTGCCGCATCGAGACTCTTCGTACGGGCCAATGCGAGCGCAAACAAATGGACCTGGTTGTAAGCCATTTCGGACCACATGCTCGCGGGCTGGTCGCCGAAGCGCGCGCGCCACGATTCCAGAAAACGGCGGTTGCCGGCCAGATCGAGCGTATTGAGGTAGCTCGCGGAGACGATATGGCTGCCGCACAACTCCGAGCCGATCATCCTCGTTTCGCCCTCGGTCATCGTCAAGCTGGCGATCGGAACGCGCTCCGGATCGATATCGTGCTCGCGGTAAAGGCGGTAAAACGCCCGCGCGCCTCGCCCGATCAATGTCGAAAACACTACATCGGGTTCGAGCGCCTTGATCTGTCGCACCACGCCAACCAGGTCGGCAACATCGGCGTCGCTCGGTAAATAGATCTCTTCGACGATTTCGCCGCCATGCTGCTCGACCATGTCCCGCATGATCCGATTCGACTCGCGCGGATAGATGTAATCGGCCCCCACGAGAAAAAAACGCCGGCCATGGTTGCGCAGCAGATAGGCCGCCAACTGCATACTGTTCTGATTCGGTACGGCTCCCGTATAGATCACGTTCGGCGAATACTCGAAGCCCTCGTAGATCGAGCAATACCAGAGCAGCGCGTTGTGGCGCTCGATCACCGGCAGGATAGCCTTTCGGCTCGACGAGGTGGAGCAGCCGAACAACACCGTCACATCGTCCTCCTGCACCATCCGCGTGGCGAGCCGCCGATATTCATCGGGATCGCTCTTCGGGTCGTACGCCACCGGGTCCAGAAGGCGACCCTCGACACCGCCGGCCGCATTGATTTCTTCGATCGCAAGCACGGTACCGAAGAAATGCTCGGACTCGGTCGCCGCCGTCACGCCGGTACGGGAATAAAGCACGCCGATACGCCAACCGGGGTCCACTGACGCCTCTTTGCCAGCGTGACGCGAATGCGGCTCCATCGTGTCTTGGTCTCGCATGGCTCAGTCGTTCTCCAATGTCGCGGCGAAATGTCCGACATGGGTGCCGACCGCGCGCTCGACGAATGCCGCAGCGTCGAGACACACCGCGTCGTCCCACGGCCGGCAGATCACCTGCACACCGATCGGCCCGCCGCGCAGGCCCCACAACCCCGGCACGCTCACGCACGGACATCCGAGCAACGTCCAGTTGCGATTGAACGCGGGGTCTCCTGTGGAGCCGAGTCCGTCGAGCGCTTCATCGGGCGCGCTCGGCGTGAGCAATGCGGTGATACCGTCGAACAGTTCGGAGAGCTTTTTTCTCGCCTGCTCCACGAAAGCGCATGCGTTGACATAGGCCGCCATATCGACGGTTGCAGCCCGATCGAGAAACGCCCGCAGCATCGGCGAGAGGTCCGTGCGATGGAAATCGTACTCGTAGCCCAGCGATCGATACGCCTCGTAACGCTGAATCGTTTCATGCGCGGCGGCCATATCCGCCATCCACGGCGCAAAACGCACGCGCTTGATGCGGCCGCCGGCATCCTCGATCGCTCGCACCGCGGTCTCGAGCACTCCGGCGGCGTTCGCCGACGGCTCGCCCCATGGATAGCGGTCCGGCAAGCCGAAGACGGGGCCGGTGCTCTCGTCGGTGACGGCGAGGCGCCGTCCCGACAGCACTTGCGCGAAGTACGCCACGTCGCTCACGCCCGCGGCGAAGAGCCCGACCGTATCGATCGACCAGGAGAAGCATTTCATGCCGACCGTCGACAACATCCCGAACGTCGGCTTGTAGCCGGCGACACCGCAAAACGAAGCGGGCCGAATCGTCGAGCCGCCCGTTTGCGAGCCGATGGCGAACGGCGCCATGCCCGCCGCCACCGCGGCGGCCGATCCGGACGACGAGCCGCCGGCCGTGCGCCCGAGGTCGCACGGATTGCGCGTCACCGTCGGCGCCATGTAGGCAAATTCGCTCGTGACGGTTTTGCCGATGACGATGCCGCCATAACGTCGCAACCAGGTGACCACGGCCGCATCGGACCGCGGCTCGTGCCCCTCGTAGATCGACGAGCCGTAGCCCGTCGTGAACTCGCTCGTATCGAAGATGTCCTTCACCGCGATCGGGACACCGGCCAATGGACCCTTGGCAGTCGAGGCCAGCGCGACGGCCGCATCGTGCTGCGCCACGGCTGTCATCGCCCGCACCTCGGGCTGAACCTCATCGATCCGCTCGAGCGATTGACGAACGGCGCGAGTACGCTCGCGCGGATCGTTGGCGATACGCCGGATCAAGTCCAGCCCCGACACCGGTCGATAAAATGAATGTGCGCTCATCATGCCTCGCCTATCGTGAAGATCAGACGCGAAGGTGTTCGAAGATCGACGCGGCCGCCGCGTCGTCGTTCGCACTGCCCTGATCGATGATGTGCCCTTGCTTGAGCACCAGATAGCGGTCCGCGACCTTCAATGCAAAGGGCACGTTCTGCTCGATCAGGAGCAGCGTCGTACCGTGGCGATCGCGCTCCCAGAGCAGCGCGTCGGCCAGCCGGTCGATCACGGATGGCTGCAAGCCTTCCGTGATTTCGTCGAGCAGGATGATCGACGGCCGCATCATCAACGCGCGCGCCACGAGCAGCATCTTCTGTTCGCCGCCCGAAAGCGTGCCGGCGTACTGCTTCAAGCGGCTCTTGAACACAGGGAAAATCGGCTCGATTTCGGCGAACCGCTCGTCGAACCACGAAGCCTTCGCGAGGCCCAGGCGCAGGTTGTCCCGAATCGTCAGATCGGGAAACAACGCGTGCTCCTGCGGCGCGTAGGCAATCCCCGCCTTGGCGATCTGATGCGGTGGCAGTTGCGTGACGTCGCGGCCGTTCACGCGAACCGCGCCTGTCTTTTTCGGCAGATAGCCCATTACCGTCTTCAGCAGCGTGGTCTTGCCCATGCCGTTCTTTCCGACGAGCGCGACAGCCTCTCCGCTTGCGATCGACATCGACAACTTGCGCAATACGACCGATGCCTTATAGCCGCTCGTCACGTCGTCGACATGCAGTGCGATTTGGGCCGAGTTCATGATGCCTCCTTCTGAGCAGCGGCCGTACCCGCATAAATCGTCTTGACGAGCTCCGAATTGACCACCTCTTCGAAACTGCCCTGCATGACGATGCGCCCCTGATGCAGCACCACGATGCGCGTGGCGACCTCCGCCACGAAATCGAGATCGTGCTCGACCAGCAGACAGCACAGCCCGTATTGGTGCGCGAGCGCTGCCAGCACGGTGCCGATTTGCGTGCGCTCGGTTTTGGTCAATCCGGCCGTCGGCTCGTCGAGCAGCACGATCTTCGGTTCGAGCGTGAGGACCATCGCCAGTTCGAGCGCCTGCTGCTCGCCATGCGACAGATCCTTGGCAACGGCACCGAGCTTGCGATCGAGGCCCGTCGTGCGAACGACTTCCATCGCGTAGGGCGGCAAACCGAGCGTCTGCGAGCGCTTGACGAGCGACGGACGTTCGATGATCGTGCCGGCGATCCTGAGACATTGCGCCACCGTCAACGTCTCGAAGATGTTCGCGTTCTGGAACTTGCGCCCCAGCCCGAAACGCACACACCGCTCCGGCGGCGCTCCGCGGGTATCGTTGCCGCACAGGACAACCGTGCCGGCGGAGGCTTCGGCGCCATCGCTCATGCAGCGCATGAGCGTTGTCTTGCCCGCGCCGTTCGGGCCGATCAAGCCGACGAGTTCGCCACCGTCGGCAACGAGATCGATACCTTGCAGCACCTTGAGCGTGCCGAAATGCTTGGCGACGCCCGCCATTTGCAGGGCCGGCCCCTGCGCACTCTGCCGAGCCTCGACGTGCACATCCCGTTCGACGAGCTCGGGCTCGTCACCGGCGGCGGCATGCAATCGCAACGGCTTGAAAAGAAGCGGCACCAAGCCGCGCGGCAACAAGACGATCACCCCCACGAACGCGGCACCGAGAATCAATTGCCACGCGAAAGGCATGCTCCCGCTGAGATAAGCGGTCACGACGTTGATCAGAATCGTGCCGACGACGGGGCCCCAGAGCGTGCCCCGGCCGCCCAGCGCAACCCAGATGATCAGTTGCGTGCCGAGGACGAAGCCGGTCAGCTCCGGCGCGACGACGCCACTGAACGAGCCGTAGCCAAAGCCCGCGAGGCCCCCGACGATGGCCGCCGCGATCAGCAGGACGATCTTGACGAGCGACGTATTGATGCCGAGATACGAGCAACGCGATTCGTTGTCGCGAATCGCCACGAGCACGCGGCCGCCGTCACTGCGCACGAGCATCCATGCCATGAGCGCAATGATCAGCATTCCGGCGCCGGCGATCCAGTACCACGCTTCGAGCGGGAGCTCGAACGTGTCATATCCGGTCAGTCCCGAGCTCGATCCCGTCCACTGTCCGCCCGATAGCAGCAACTGGCTCATCACGATCGGCAGCACGAGCGACATGACCGTTGCAAAGAACGGAGAAGCCCCGCGATAGAACGACAACCATCCGACGAGTGCTGCGACTGCCGCGGACACTGCAATGGCCGCGCCGATGGCCAGTGCCACATAGCCAACCGAGAAGCCTCCATGCGTAAAGACGAGGCCTGCCGCATAAGCGCCGATGCCGAAATACGCCGATTGCCCGAACGTCAGATAGCCGGTGTACCCCCAGAGCACGTCGACCGTGATGGCCACGATGGAAAAGAAAAACGCCTGAACGAGCACGTTCATCAGGTAGGTGCCGAACATGTACGGCCCCGCCACCAGCAGCACGAGCGTAATCAGGACCAGCACCGGCAACGCGCGCGCCTGCTTCATGCGCCGGTTACGGCGCGCATCGGCGTGCTGCGTCGTTTGCCCGCCCACGCTGCCAGCCGTTGCATTGACTTTAGCCATGAGAGAACCCCTTCGGACGGATACGCAGCGTCAGCGCGGCGAGCACTGCAATGGTCAAGCCCCCCAGCACCGGGCTCACGAACGTGCTGACCAGTACCTGGCACGCCCCAAAGACCAGACACGTGACCAGCAGGCTGATCATCGAGTAGCCCGCCACCATGACCAGCATGAACGCGCTGACGAGCCAGGGCAGCCCCATATTCGGATCGACGCTCGACAGCGGCGTGATCAACATGCCAGCAAGCGTTCCGAGCGCCGAGCCGAGGCTGAACGTGATGAAGCGAATGCGGCCGGAATGGATGCCGAGGCCGCGCGCAAGATCTTCGTTCATGATGACGGCGCGCGTCTTCACGCCGAAACGCGTCCCCGACAACAACGCGATCAAGAGCGCGCAGATTGCGAGCGCGATCGGGATCAAAAGCAGGCGATAAGCCGAGTATTCGGTACCCGCGATCGAGAATGTGCCCTTCGTCGGCGTCTCGACGAACTGCACACCGCGGCCGAAGGCCATCACGATGAGCTGTCCGATGACGATGCCGAGCCCCCATGTCGCCAGAATCGCGTCGAGAGGCCGCTTGTAGAGCGGCCGCACGATGAGTTGCTCGACGAGCATGCCAACCGCGATGCCCACGACGATCGCAAGCGGCACGCCTACCCAGGGATCGAGTTTCAGCTGCGTGACGACGAAGCTCGCATACGCGCCCATGGTGAGAAACGCACCGTGAGCGAAATTGACGATCTGCATCACGCCAAAAATCACCATCAACCCGGTAGTCACGATAAAGAGCACCGCCGCGGTCGTCAGAATGTCCAATGTCAAAACCATTTGCGTCTCCGAATGCATCCGCCGCCGGCCCGTCCCCGGTCGTGGCCGGCTGGCGTTTGCGTTCCCAGTCCTCGACTCTCTCTACTTGATCTTCGGGCATTGATCGCCCGGATCGACGTCGTGGAACGTTTGCAGAATCTTCACCGAGCCGTCGGTCTGAATCTGGCCCAGCTGCATCGCAAGCGGCGTGTGCCGGCTCTTGTCCATCGAGACGCGCTGACGCGGCCCTTCGAACGATACTTCGCCGAGCGCCTTGACCACCTTGTCCGGATCGGTCGAACCCGCCTTTTCGACGGCGGCCTTATAGAGGAAAAACGCCTCGTATTGGGGCTCGGAAAGCTCGTTCGGCGTCTTCATCTCCGGCCCGAACTTCTTTTTCATGCCGGTCAGGAATTTCTGATTGCCGTCCGTCTGAATGCTCGTCAGATAAGAACCCGACATGTAGATGCCCGAGGCGACGTCACCCATGCTCTTGGCCGTGCCTTCGTCGATCGCGAGGTTGCCGTATGGCAGCGTGAGCCCGGACGCCTTCAACTGCTTGGCCAGCGAGACGTTCGGCGCGCCGCCGGCGGTCGCGCTGATCAGCGCATCAGGATGCGCCGCGCGGATCTTCGAGAGAATCGGCGTCCAATCGGTGCCGTCGATCGGCAAGTACTCCTGGCCGACCACCTTCCCGCCATGCGCCGCAATGTACTTGGCCGTGAAGTCGAGCATGCCGCGGCCGAACGCATAGTCGTTGCCGACCAGATAGAACGACTTCGCGCCCTTGCTCTTCATGAAATAGTCGACCACCGGCGCGACCTGCTGGTCCGGTACCCAGCCGTTCACGTACATCCATCGATTGCACGAGCGGCCCTCGTAGAACGACGTATAGATGAACGGCTTCTTGCCGCGTGTCACGATTGGCAACGCCGCGTTGCGCGCAGCGCTGGTTTCCATCGAAATGATGGCGTCGACGTTGTCCTTGAATACCAGTTTGTCGTACGCCTTTTGCGCGCCGACCGCGTCGGAAGCATCGTCGGCGATATCGAGCTCGACCTTACGGCCGAGGATACCGCCGGCCGCATTGATCTCATCGACGGCCAGCTGCGAAGACTGGACGACGGCTGGCGCCACGACACTGTTGGCTCCCGACAACCCGACGGCAACACCGATCTTGATCGGCGCACCACCGGCACCCAACGCGCTGGAACACGCGCACATACCGGCAATCACCGCGGTCGCGGCTGCAAGAAATCTGATCTTGTAGGGCTCCATGGACTTTCCTTTCGTAGTAGTGGGTTGCGAGAAACGTGCAGGTGTGGGCATAGATTTAGACTTCAGACGAGGGCCAGCCCGTGCCCAGCATCGGGTCATACACGTCTACACGGCGATCGCGCATGACGTGATTGAAATCGTTGAACGTGCGTTGCGCGCGCATGCGCGCGAGGTCGATCGTGGCATAGAGCACCTCCTCACGGTCGTGGCTCGCGGGCCCCGCGAGCGGCCACCCGTCGCCGCCTACGATGAGGCTTTGACCGATGAACGGCTGACCGCGCTCGGTTCCGATCCGATTCGCGCAGGCAATCGCCAAACCGTTGCTGTGCGCGGCCGCCATCGTAAGCGTGGTGGCCATGGCGGGACGATCGTCGGGCTGTGAAGGCATCGGTACCCAGTTCGTCGGCACGCATACGATATCGGCGCCCTGCATCGCCGCAAGGCGATAGATTTCGGGAAACCAGCCGTCATAACAGATTGCGACGGCCACGCGTCCGAGCGGCGTATCGAAGACGGGCACGCCGCGATCGCCGGGCTCGAAAAAACGCTTCTCGTTGTTCCAGAGATGCAGCTTGCGGTAGACGCCGATATGTCCCGCGGGGCCTGTCAGCAGCGCTGAGTTGTAGAGGTGTCCGCCCGATCGCTCCGCGATCCCGGCGACGATGTGCACGCCGAGCCGCCGCGCCGTCTCGCCGAAGACACGTGCGGTTTCGCCGTCGGGTATCGTTTCGGCCAATGAGACCGCTTCGTCGCGGTCGGCGAAAACATAGCCGCTATTGCTGAGCTCAGGCAACACGATCAGCGCCGCGCCATGCTCGGCGGCCGTCTCGATGTATCGAACCGCGCGTGTCACGTTATCGTGCTTCGCTCCAACATGAGGCTCCATCTGCACGCAGGCGATGACGAGGCCTTTCATGTCAGGTGCTGCGGGGTTTTGCTGCGACATCGTTTTTCGTCTCCAAAAGCAAAAAGCCCCCGAACCAGCGTTGGACGCAAGTTCGGGGGCTACATAGCCTTCCATCTGTAGCACGGCATCGTTGCCGTGGAATCGTCATGAACATCGTGGCGATTCGATGTGGGCCAATTTATGGATTCAATTTAACGCTGTCAAGCGTTTTGAGTATTTCTAGGGGTAAGCCCTGCATGGCCAACGCAGGGACTCACCGTTCTTTCACCGCCCCGATGCTCGCGGAAGCGGCCTCTCGCATTGATTCATCAAGCGGCGCTGTACAGGTCGATCATCTTGTATGGCGAGTTCGGCGGCAGTTTTCCGCCACGTCGCATGGCCATTTCTTGTACGCCGTTGGTGGCATTTCCAATTGCACCTGGAACGAAGCCGCCCTCAGCACTGTACTCTTCACCGATGCAAATCATTCCGTCTGTCGGCTGACGCAGCAAAGCATTGAAGAGCCGCCTCGTATTGCCCAGGTCCCCCGCCGCGTCCATCTTGAACGCGCCGTGATGAGGGTGCTCCTCGCTCCAATTGGTGTACTTGACCGTGTCCTGATACTGTTCAGCCACCTTCGCCAGGTTCGCAAATTCCTGGCGCGCGGGATCGTCCGAGTTTTCCCATGCCAGATTCTTCAGGTCTCTAATAAACAATTTGACCTGTTCCTCGCCGCTCATCGCCGATACCTTCGGCGTGTTGTCGCCCAGGGTATAGCTGACATAAAGGACCGCGCCACCGTTACCGTCGGGCACCAGATACGTTTGCTGGAACCGTCTGCTGGCCTGGATGTTACCCGGTAGCGGACCTGCGGCCTCCAACGCTTCCCTAGGAATTGCGATGGCAAGCTTAGTGGCGCCGACAATGTTCGCCTGCTCCATGGCAACGCCGATCGCGTCCGGCACCACCCGGTCCGAATCCACTTGCGGGCCTGTGAGACCCATGTGGACGGCTTCCGCAGGACTGCCGCTGAAGAAAAGTTCGTCGAACTCCTCGGTACTCGCTTCCCCAGTCTCCTTGTTCAACGAGGTCACGTAATACACGCCATCTCTCTTCTTGATCTCGGTGACTTCGGTGTTAAGGTGAATGGCGCCTTGTGCCGCGAGCGATTGCCCGCCCTCTGGAAGCCCCGCTTCGTCCTCGATCATGCTGTAAAACGGAGCATCCGCTCCGCCCACCACGGCCTCATGCTTCTCAAGACGTTCGTCGATCGCGAACCTCAGCTCCTCGAGCATCGACGTATTGAAATACCCCTTGTATCCGCCTACGCCGATACCAACGGTGCCGAATATCAGCCAATCCTGCTCAGTCCACTCCACCTCTTGCTCCGCAAGGAGATGCTCGAGACCGGCACGAAACGTATAGCTATCGAATTTCCGGGTGGCTTGATCGCAAAGTTCGTAGAACAGGGCCGTGTCGCCCGCATCACGCGCCGCCATGATCGGTCCCGTGAGCGACTGCATGGCCGCCTTTGCCTGCTTGAAGACCCTTTTCAACTCGGGGTTCTCGATAGGCTGTCCGGGCTCCGTCTTGTATACCTCATTGCCGATGATGTATGTCGTCGATACCGTGTTCGGATTCGGGAACGGCGCGAATTTATGGTCGAAGCGCTCGGCCAAGACCCGGTGGGTATTGGTCGGAGAGAAGCGCATCGCCCCCGGGTGAAAAACCGCCGTGGTGCCGTCCTCGTGCGTCCATTGTTCCGTGGCCATCCGCCCACCGATCTTGCCAGCCTGCTCGAAAATCTTGGGCTTCACGCCCATACGGTTCAACAGGTACCCCGCCGTGATACCGGCGGGTCCACCACCGACAATGCCTACCCGCAGCTTCCTCGCCACGTCGGGGTCCAACTTCGCAACATTGAAGTCGTTCTTCTTCAGGAAGCCACCGTAGTCATACCCATGATGCTCGGGCATTGTCATGCGCACATCGGCGAAACGCTCCTTGAGCAACGCTTTCAGATCGTCATCCGCGCCGGCTACCGCGAATGGTGTTTCCAGTTTGCGCCGCGCCGCCTCGCCGCAGGCTTCGAAAAGACGATCGGCGCTCTCCTGGCCCATATTGACGACCGTGTGCTCGACCCAATCGCGAACCGGCGTGCGCGCTTCGTCGGACGTAGTGGGCTCGGTCGTATTGCCCAGCAAACGAGCGTTTGTCGTCCCGAGCGATTCGAGAACATGGCTCTGCTCGGCCGGGGACAAGCAATGCCAGTGCAGTGTGATCTCGCGATGCAGTTGCTGCCGTTTTTCCCCCGGTTCCGTGTCGCCCAGCCTGCGCAGATTCTGTGTGACCGCGTTTGCGAGCTCCGCGCGCTCGCGCGGCCAATTGCCCGCGGGCTTATGAAAATAGCAGCCGACGGTTTGCGGAATGACTGGGGGCAGCGGCCGGCCCTCGGTCCATTCTGTTTCGTACCCGTCCCGCGGTGGCGGTACTGACCCTGCCGAGCCCTGAGTTGCCGACGCTCGGTTCGTGCGCTCCAATTCGCGGAGAAACGGCGCGGTATCAATTCTGCCTGCCGGCCAGACAGACGCCGCTTCCCTCTCTTTTGTCGCAGCGGTGAGCGTCTGGGCAGGCAGCTCCTTGTGCGTGCGCGAGAGCGGCGAAGGCGCGGCCGTGCTAACCGCCGTTTGGCGGGCGCCCGGGCCTACGGCGGGACGCGAGGACGCTGCCGGCGTGGCCTTCGGTGCGGCCGAAGCATCGTCGATCGGCGGCAACCCGCTGTGGCCAGTCGCACCGGCATTGGGTGTCAAACGGATATCGCTCATTTTGGTCTGCTCCTGGTTTGAATAAATTGGCAAGCCGCGACGCCGCATATTCCCGGCAATCACAACGAATCCTTATGCTGTATGGATATCAAATCAGATACTTCGAGTTTGTAATGAGCAGACTCGGAAGATTCGACATCAAACCCGAAGCGTCTTTACTAAACACTACGCACGCGCAAGATTTCAGATCAGAGGCACGGTCAGTAAAATTAGGAGTGCCGATCGATATACGTAGGCCGACGAGCCCCGCCTAGCCTGCCTCCAACCCAGGCCAATTCCGTACCACCGAGGCCTGTCACCACGTCCAGAAGCCCTCGACGCGTTTAAAGAGGCGGCTCTACCACGCACCATTCCCTACGAAATTGCCCTTCTCCCGATGCCAAAACCACCCAAATCCAATCAATGCGAACTGAAGTATAAAAATGCGAATATTTAAAATCACCTCCAGCGCCCTCGATACGAATCGATCGATTGAAATACGAAGTTGGGATGATTTCCGGTCGCGCTTTAGCGATCCATTTGGGATCGATTCCAAACGGCGTTGAGCCAAACCGCATTCCTTTTTTTGCGTTGCAATGAGCACGAGTTCGCATGGCGACAGCGCGTTTGCGGGCAAGAGGCAGTAAAGTTGCACGCAACCGCAACATCCCTCGCGACCGCTCGAAATGCGCAGCGGCTCCAGGTTCGTTGCATTTTCCCCAAACGATCAACTGAACCGGCGCGGTGCCTACCCGGCCCTCGCCGCGTTTCGGCGCATACCCCCAAGCGGCGCGCGGTCGGCCTCGTCACGACCGCCCACATGCCAGACGGTCAATGCCCCAGTGTCGTGCCGTTGTGGTCTTTAGAGCATTCGCTCTGAACGACCCGTTTTGTCTATGCTTGTCCTTGTCTATCGTATGCGTGGTGAATGGAATTTGTTAGACTCCCTGCCGTTCCGACACCCATTCCGGTCCGGCATTCCCGTCGGCATTCGCCGCAACATGGCCGCACAATTTCCATTGGCAACCGCGCTCCCAGGCGCCGGAGCGAGGCGGCGTGCATTCGATCCACCAGAACAGCGGGAATGGTGCAATTGAAGGAATTATTTGCATGGCATCTCAACATGTTCAGCCATCGGGTCAGCAATGTTTGCCGATTCATGCCGATATTCTCTCGCCGGATCGCGAAATCGGCACAACTCGGCCGGGCTTGTCCCCGAGTCCGTTCGAACGACACGAGGCGAGCGGCCAACAAGTCATGACGACGAAGGGCGAGGCACGCCCTCAAGAAACACTCGATACAAAAGGATTCCGTGTGGAGTCAGTCAGCAGGTCAAGTCACCCGATTGCACATGGCGCGCAGATCGTCCGCTTCCGTGAGGCGGACATGCAGCGATACGTTTCGAAAGAGGAGCTCGGAGCGGACACGCACATCGCCTCCGAGCTGGGCGCCGCGGTCACGGCCGACGAAAAATCGCGTCTGTTACGCAGCATGATCCGCGCGATCGGGTTCGATTCGATGCGCTACTTCGCGGTGCGGCTGGCGCCAACGGGCGAGGCCGAGCGCATCTACCTGATGGAGAGCTATCTTTCGCCGCCGCATTCGCTGTTTTTCGACGATGGCCACTATCTTCACGACGAACGTTTCAAGGCACTGATGGCGAGCCCCTTGCCTTGCGTATGGGACATACAGCAACTGGTGAGGCTCTGGCGCTCCGGCCCGGGACCGAGTTCTTATCGTGACTGGCTCACATTGCTGCATACCGACGGCAAGATCAGTGGGATGGCCTTCTCGATGCGCGTGCCAGGCAGCTCGCTTTGCGCGGTCGTGAGTCTTTCGGCCTATAACGCCGATGCGAGCTGGATCAGCGATAGCGTACTCGTGCAAGCGATCACGCTGGGGCTTTCCGTACAGCAGCGCTGCTCGGCCTATGTCCGCGCGATCGATCAGGACGTATCGGGCGGGGCGCTTTCGGAGCTGCAGCGCCGCGTGCTCTCGCTGGTGGCCGACGGTCTGTCCGACAAGGAAATTGCGACACGGCTGGACATGACGCTCTATAACGTCGATTATCAATTGCGTCGCCTGCGAGAAATTTTCGGCGTCACCAATCGAGCGCGGCTTGCTTATATGGCGGGCCGTCTGGGAGTGATGTGATGAACACCGTAACGAGCCGTCAGAAGACCGCACAAGGTGCCTCGGCCAATGTCGTTTTTTTCAATGACGAGGATGTTGCCGCCGACGCAGCGGCCTATCCGTCGCCGGTTTTCGTTCCTCGCAATGCCTCGCTCGGTCAGATTTCGCAGCAGCTCACCGAGACCGCCGATAGTGGCGAACGGCGCAACCTCGTGCGCAACGTATTGCGACGTGCCGGGTTCGATTGGCTCTGCTATTGCCGGATGCTGCGCATCGGGCAACGCGTTGTCGAGCTGGCCTGGTTCGACAGCTATTCGCCACCCGGATGGGCCGCTCGCTACTGCAACGAGAATTTTTTCGCGGTCGATCCCCGCCTGGACATCGCCTGCCGCATCGAATGGCCATTTCTCTGGGATGTCGACAGTCTCGCGGCGATGGCACCGGCGCCACTGCGCGGCGCACGCGTTCAGCACCTTGCCGATGCTTCCAACGCTGCCGGCATGCGCAGCGGCGTGTGCATTGGAATCGGCACTGCCAATCCGCTCGAGCGATGCTTCGCAGTCCTATCGAGTTCGCAGGCCGGGCGATCGTGGATCGCCGATACGACGGCAGGCACGGCCTATGCCATCGCAATTGGCCTGCATACATGGGTTTCGCCCTATGCGGGCCGGCTTCTTTCGCGAATCAGCGTGGATGGTCTGAGCGCGGTACAACGCTCGATTCTCCAATGCGTGACGGAAGGGATGAGCGATCGCGAGATTGCAACGAGCATCGGGCTGCAGCCGCATCGCGTCGCGCAGCATGTGCGCCAACTACTGACATTTTTCCGGGCGCACAACCGTGTGCAGCTCGCTTATATCGCGGGGACTGTCAGCGATCTCGCCGATGCGTCGTGAAGCGGTGCGCGGCTGTTGCGGCCGCGCATCGCCGGCATTCACGGAGATGCCGTAGAGCCAGGCTGTGCGCTCGAGCGGCCGAGCAACTGCAGCATTGCTTCTCTCACCATCGGATTGGGATCATCCGCTTTTTCCTCGGCGTAGCGATGCCACGTTGGATCGCCGAGGGCGTAGAGGCAAAGCGCCTTGAGCTCGTCGCAACGGCCTTCGGGAAGACTATTGAGATGCCGCAGCGCGTCGAGTGCCTGACCGCTGCAAATCGCGATTATCGTCGGAAATACCAATACCTCTCGCGCCGCTGGGTTGATCTCATACAACTGATCAAGCAGCGTGCGAGCCTCGTCGAAGCGATCGCTTTCGATCGCCTCGACGAGTGCTTTCACGAGCGGTTTGGTATCCGGTTGATCGGACGGATTCGTCGACATGGAAGAGTGCAGTCCGTCAGGACTGGATCGCCTGCTTCATGGCAGCATCGAACGTGGCATTGCTACTGCCTGTGCCGCCAAGCTGGTTGGCACCGTCGCCCACCAGGAGTGTCTTCGCGCCCTTGAACGGAGCCGACACGACACCCTCGACAGTCTTGCCGACCGCCTCGAAGGGCGCAGTCACGATACTCGCCGCACCTTTGATGATATCGCCCGCACCACCCAGAATACCGTCCATTTGAGCCTCCTCATACAGAGTAAAAAAAGTTCGCCTCGAAAACCGTTTCGCTAGAGCGCGTCAGGCCGCGTGACACATTCAATCTAGCCCGCCGACCGACATTTCCCGTGCCGCATGCGAAGCCGCGTCCTGCAATACGCAATTCGCAATGCGCATCGGGTCGGCCGCAACGAACGCGA